>NZ_JBIAHR010000007.1:8639-54501 GCF_042870695.1 Streptomyces sp. NPDC006384 | reverse complement strand
CCCCTCACCCGCCCGCGCCCCCCCCCGCCCCCCCGCCCCCCCCGCCCCCCCCCCCCCCCCCCCCCGCCCCCCGCCCCCCCCCCCCCCCCCCCCCCCCACCCCTGCGTACGACGGGTGGAGCGGCGGTGGGCGTCAGCGGAAGGTGCCCTGCGACACCGAACCGGCGATCCGTCGCTGGAAGACGCAGTACACGATCAGTACGGGCACCACCGTGATCACGATCGCCGCGAACAGCGCGCCGTAGTCGATGTCGTAGACCTGCGAGGACGCGTAGGCGGCCATGCCCTGGGTGAGGACCCACATGTCCTGGTCGGTGTTGAGCGCCACCGGCAGCAGGAACTGGTTCCACAGGCCCAGGAAGTTGAAGATCGCCACCGCCGCCATGCCCGGACGGGCCATCGGCAGCATCACCTGGAAGAACGCCCGCCAGTCCCCGGCACCGTCGATCAGCGCGGCCTCGTACACGTCGTGCGGCAGCGAACGGAAGAACGAGTAGAGGAAGAACATCGTGAACGGCAGCGCGAACGCGACATAGGTGAGGATCAGTCCGAAACGCGTGTTCAGCAGCCCGAAGTTCTGCAACTGGAAGAAGAGCGGAACGATCGCCAGGAAGACCGGGAAAGTCAGGCCGGCGAGCATCACGTAGTAGATCAGCCGGCGGCCGGGGAACTCGAACCGGGCGAGAACGTAGGCGCACATCGCGCCGAGCAGCATCACCAGGATCAGTGCCGATACCACGACGATCACGGAATTCAGGAAGTACCTTCCGATGCTCGCGTCGGTCCACGCGTTCGCATAGTTTTCGAACCGCCAGCGATCCGGCAGCGAGAACGGCGACGAAAGGATCTCGCCGGTCGATTTGAACGACGACATCAGCACCCACAGCATGGGCACGATCACGATCACGGACCACAGGATCAGCAGGGCGTGCGAGATCGCCGCGAATCTGCGGTCGCTGCTCGCGGCGACGCGCGTCAGCTTCCGGTCTCTCGCCGGTTTCCGGTCACTGGCCGGTTTCCGGTCGGCGGCAATGACGCTCACCGGGCGCCTCCCTTGGCTGCGGCACGCCGAGCTCTGGACCCAGGTGCTTTCCTCCTGCTCTCGCCCTCGCCGCCGCCCGTGAGGCGGTTGACGAGGAACACCAGCGCCGCGAACACCAGGGTGACGACGGCGAGGACGACGCCCATCGCGGTGGCGTAGCCGAACTGCTGCTTGGCGAAAGCAACGTTGAACAGACGCTGACTGATCGTCAGGGTCGAGTTGTCCGGGCCGCCGTTCGGCACCATCGCCTGGACGTAGACGAAGGCGTCGAGGGCGGCGATGCCCAGGTAGATGTACGCCGTCTGCACGCTGTCCCGGATCGCCGGCAGGGTGATCGAGACCGTGGTGCGGAACCGGCCGGCCCCGTCGATCCTCGCCGCCTCGTACAGCTCGGCGGGAACGCCCTTGATCGCGGCGATGAAGAGCACCGCGTAGAACCCGACGAGCCCCCAGACGATGACGAACATCACGGACGGCATCGCGGTCGCCTTCTCGCCCAGCCACGCGAACGTGTCGAACCGGTCGAGGCCGAGGCCGGTGAGAACGCCGTTGAGCAGGCCGGCGTTCGGGTCGTACATCTGCGCCCAGATCAGACCGACGATGATCGCCGGCACGACGTAGGGGAAGAACGAGATGATCCGGTAGAACGACGCTCCCCGGATCCCTCGGACGGGGCCCCTGCTGGGCCCGCCCAGGGTGATGGCCACGGCGACCCCGAGGGCGAGCGTCAGCGTCACCAGCGGCACGAAGACCGCGAGGAGCGCGACGTTGCGCAACGCCTTCAGGAAGACGTCGTCCTGGAACATCTTCGTGAAGTTGTCGAAGCCGACGAAGTTGTAGTCCGGGCTGAAGCCGCGCCAGTCGGTCATCCCCCAGAAGATCGCCTGACCGAACGGGATCAGGACGAAGATCACGAAGATGGCCAGCGGGACACCGAGGAACGCGAGGAAGAACGTCACCCGGTCGAACGTGAGCTTGCGGCGCCGTGGCCGCCCGCCGCGAGCGGCCGGCTCGGGCCGGCGGCTCGCGGTTCCGGCAGTGGGGATCGTGTCTTTCATCGCGGTGCTAGCTGACCTTGACCTTGTCGACGGAGTCGTCTTCCCGGACCTTGTCGGAGATCTTCTGCAGCGCCGAGGTCAGCCCCTTGCCGTCGAGGTCACCGGCGAGGAACGAGTTCCACGGCACCAGCTGGTCGGTGTTCAGCCCGTAGGTCTCGACGAACATGTAGTTGAAGATGTTGGTGCCCGCGGCCTCCAGCATCTTCGTCTGCGAGACGAGGGCCGTCGATCCGTAACCGTCGGCGGGCACGGTGCCCTTGACGATCGTCGGGGCCAGCTTCGTCCTGGAGAAGTTGGCGGCCGCCTTCTCCGACAGCATCGCCCGCAGCACTTCCTTGCCGCCGGCCGGGTTCTTGCCCTGCTTGGGCACGATGAACGGCTCGCCGGCGGCCGCGCGGAGCGACTCGTAGGGCAGTTGCGGCTTGTCGGTGAGCGTCATCGACGGGAATCCGGTCATCTGGAAGTCCGCCTTCGTGGCCTTCTTCATCTCGTTCTCGATCCAGCCACCGGACGGGTAGAGCAGCGCCTTCTGGTCGTTGCTCCAGATCGCCTGCGCCTTCTGGAACTGGGTGCCGGAGCCCCCGGGGACGAACATCTTCTGCTTGACCATGGTCTCCATGACCTTGATGACGCCCTGGATGGCCGGGTGCGACCAGCAGCCCTTCTCCAGGTTCTCCAGGCCGAGCCGGACCTCGTCGCCGCCCTCCTTGATCGCCGAGTCGATCAGGAGCGTGCGGTAGTAGGTCGCCGCCTCCTTGCCGTGGACGAAGAGGTACTTGCCCTTCTTCTTCGCCTTCTGGCCGAGGTCGAGCGCCTCGTCCCAGGTCTTCGGCGGAGTCCAGCCGTTCTCCTCGAAGAGCGTCTTCGAGTACCAGACGCCGTACACGGTCATCACGTAGTTGAGCGCGACGAACTTGTCCTTGAACGTGCCGGGGGCCTTGACGCCGGGGTAGACGATGTCGGCGATCTTCTTGCCCTCGTAGGTGTTGGCCTCGAAGAGGTCGTCGAGCTCCTCCAACTGGTCGAGGATGCCGAGGAAGCCGATCTGGTCCTCACCGGAGTTGTCGATGAGGTCCGGCGGGTTGCCGCCGACGAAGCGGGGCTGGAGCTGGGGGGCGATGTCGACGACCGGCTTGACCTGGACCTTGAGACCCTTGACCTGGCTGCCGAGCACCTGGTTGGTGTAGTCGACGTAGTCGGTGCCGTAGCCGCCGTCGAAGATGGCCGCCTCGACCGTGGAGTTCGCGGCGACACCGAACGGGTTCTCGGCGCTCTTCTCGCCCTTCGGGCCGCCGTCGCCGTCGCCGTCCTTGCCGGAGGGAGAGCTGCACGCGACCGCGAACGAGCCCATCGCCGCGGTGGCAATGGCCCCCCGCAGGAGCGTCCGCCTGTCAAGAGAGCCGGCACGAATGCTCATCTCTGCATCCTCACTGATCGATTGGATCTGTACGGGTGTGCTGCGTGTGCGCCCGCCGTGGCCGGACCGGTCCTGCGCCGGCCGCACGTGGGGCGTTGTCGCCGTCGTCTCGGAGCCGCGGTGCAGCACCGATGATCAGCTGAGCGATGCCGGCACAACAGTCGCCGGGGCCGGAGCGGCGGTCGCGCTCCGCCTGATCAGATCGCGATGGCCCACACCGGTGATGGATCCCATGCTCAAGTCCTCGCCTTCTCCAGGACTCAGGCGGTGAACCGGATCCTCCCCGGCACCGCGTTCGGGTCAAGCTGGGTCGTGCAGGAAATGCGGCCGTACAAGGTCGGGTGCGGTGAAGATGCCCCGGAGTGCCGACAGGTATAGTCCACTTCCCGCCGATGGATCAAGATTGAATACAAGGTCACCTCCGGTCTTTTCCGAGTTGAGACCTCACGGAAATATCGGGCTCCGGCACGTTCCCCCGTGGAAAGATCATTTCCGTCGGACTGGAATGCCGTCTTCAACCCCCTTGACACCACGGTTCACTTGGTCCACCACTGGCTCTTGCGCGCCTCATTGACAACGTTGTCCGACCGACGGGGGAACTGCCGGCGTAAGCGGACCCCGTCGGAGCGGGGGGGGGGGGGGGGGGGGGGGGGGGGGGGGGGGGGGGGGGGCGGGCGCGGCCGGGCGGGGGGCGGGGGGGGGGCGGGGGGGGGGCGGGGGCCGGGCGCGCCCCCCCCCCCCCCCCCCCCCCCCCCCCCCCCCCCCCCCCCCCCCCCACTCCTGTGTGGCGCCCCATTCCCCGTGCGTGACGGATGCACCAGAATGAGCGGGCGCCGTCCGGCGGCCGCCGGACGGCGCGTCACGCGTCATCGGAGGGGGAACATATGCGGACGAATGTCGGCAGACGGTTCACAGGACTGGTCACGGGCGCGCTGCTGGTCACGGGGGCCCTGTTCGCGACGGCCGCGCCGGCCCAGGCGTACGACCCCGATCCCGGCGTCTCCACGTACTACCGCGACACCGACGGCTGCCCGTGCAGCGGCGGCACACTCACCGACCCCTTCGACGGCACCCACTTCGCGCACGACGCGGGCGGGCTGGCCGTCAAGATGGAACTGAACGACGCCGGCTGGTTCGTCGGCAAGGTGGAGTTCCATCCGAACGACGAGAAGCTCTGGGTCTACGACACGAAGAACGACGGCGACACCTTCTACGTCGCCGTCGGCTACTCCTCCGGCGGCTCGTACCACGACCTGGGCACCTTCTCCGCGCCGGGGACCTCCGAGACCGTGGACCTCACGGTGAAGGACTTCGACATCCCGGAGGGCGCGTACGTGGACATCACGCTGTACGACGGGTCCGGCCGCACCGACTACATCGCCGCGGCCCGCGGCACGGGCGGGGCGGTCGCCTGACGCCGGACGCCGGACGCCGCACGGAACGCCCGAGGGCCGCACCCCCGCGACGGGGGTGCGGCCCTCGGCCGCTGTGCGCCGGCGCCTACTTGCGGATCAGGCTGCGCAGCACGTACTGCAGGATGCCGCCGTTGCGGTAGTAGTCCGCCTCGCCGGGGGTGTCGATGCGGACGACCGCGTCGAACTCGACGCCGGTGTCGGTGGTGACCTTCACCGTGCGCGGGGTGGTGCCGTTGTTCAGCTCGGTGACGCCGGAGACGGAGAAGGTCTCCTCGCCGGTCAGGCCGAGGGAGGCCGCGGACTGGCCCTCCGGGAACTGCAGCGGCAGGACGCCCATGCCGATGAGGTTCGAGCGGTGGATGCGCTCGTAGGACTCGGCGATGACGGCCTTGACGCCGAGGAGCGCGGTGCCCTTGGCGGCCCAGTCACGGGACGAGCCGGAGCCGTACTCCTTGCCGGCCAGGACGACGAGCGGGATGCCCTGCTCGATGTAGTTGCGGGAGGCGTCGTAGATGAACGACACCGGACCGCCGTCCTGGGTGAAGTCGCGGGTGTAGCCGCCCTCGGTGCCCGGCGCGATCTGGTTGCGCAGGCGGATGTTGGCGAACGTGCCGCGGATCATGATCTCGTGGTTGCCGCGGCGCGAGCCGTAGCTGTTGAAGTCGCGGCGCTCGACGCCGTGCTCCGTCAGGTACTTGCCGGCCGGGGTGTCGGCCTTGATGGCGCCGGCCGGGGAGATGTGGTCGGTGGTGACCGAGTCGCCCAGCTTGGCGAGCACGCGGGCGCCGGTGATGTCCTCGACCGGGGCCGGCTCCATCTGCATGCCCTCGAAGTACGGGGGCTTGCGGACGTAGGTGGACTCGGTGTCCCACTCGAAGGTGTCGCCGGTCGGGATCGGCAGCGCCTGCCACTGGGCGTCGCCGGCGAAGACGTCGCTGTAGGACTTGGAGAACATGTCCTCGCCGATGGCGTTGGCGACGACCTCGTTGACCTCGGCCTCGGTCGGCCAGATGTCCTTCAGGTAGACCGGGTTGCCGTCCTGGTCGGTGCCCAGGGCCTCCTTGGTGATGTCCACCTTCATGGAGCCGGCGATCGCGTAGGCGACGACCAGCGGCGGGGACGCCAGGTAGTTCATCTTGACGTCGGGGTTGATCCGGCCCTCGAAGTTCCGGTTGCCGGAGAGGACCGAGGTGACGGCGAGGTCGTGCTCGTTGACGGCCTTGGAGACCTCGTCCGGCAGCGGGCCGGAGTTGCCGATGCAGGTGGTGCAGCCGTAACCGACCAGGTTGAAGCCGACCTTGTCGAGGTAGGGGGTCAGGCCCGCCTTCTCGAAGTAGTCGGTGACGACCTTGGAGCCCGGGGCGAGGGTGGTCTTGACCCACGGCTTGCGGGTCAGGCCCTTCTCGACCGCCTTCTTGGCCACCAGGGCGGCGGCGACCATGACGTACGGGTTGGAGGTGTTGGTGCAGGAGGTGATGGCCGCGACCGTCACCGCACCGTGGTCCAGCTCGTAGGTGGTGCCGTCGGGGGCGGTGACCGGGACCGGGTTGGACGGCACGCCGTTGGTGACCGCGGGGGCGTCGGAGGCTGGGAAGGACTCCTGGCCCGCCTCGTCCACGCTGTCGACGTAGTTGCGCACGTCCTGCTTGAACTGCTCGGCGGCGTTGGCGAGGACGATGCGGTCCTGCGGGCGCTTCGGGCCGGCAATGGAGGGCACGACCGTGGACAGGTCCAGCTCGAGCTTCTCGGAGAAGTCCGGCTCGGCGGCCGGGTCCAGCCAGAGGCCCTGCTCCTTGGCGTACGCCTCGACGAGGGCGACCTGCTGCTCGCTGCGGCCGGTCAGGCGCAGGTAGTTCAGCGTCTCGTCGTCGATCGGGAAGATCGCGGCGGTGGAGCCGAACTCCGGCGACATGTTGCCGATGGTGGCGCGGTTGGCGAGGCTGGTGGCGGCCACGCCCTCGCCGTAGAACTCGACGAACTTGCCGACGACGCCGTGCTTGCGCAGCATCTCGGTGATCGTGAGGACCAGGTCGGTGGCGGTGGTGCCGGGCTGCAGCTCACCGGTGAGCTTGAAGCCGACGACGCGCGGGATCAGCATGGAGACCGGCTGACCGAGCATGGCGGCCTCGGCCTCGATGCCGCCGACGCCCCAGCCGAGGACGCCGAGGCCGTTGACCATGGTGGTGTGCGAGTCGGTGCCGACGAGGGTGTCGGGGTAGGCCTTGCCGTCGCGGATCATGACGACGCGGGCCAGGTGCTCGATGTTCACCTGGTGGACGATGCCGGTGCCGGGCGGGACGACCTTGAACTCGTCGAAGGCGGTCTGGCCCCAGCGCAGGAACTGGTAGCGCTCCTTGTTGCGGCCGTACTCCAGGTCGACGTTCTGCTTGAAGGCGTCGTTGGTGCCGAACTTGTCGGCGATGACGGAGTGGTCGATGACCAGCTCGGCCGGGGCCAGCGGGTTGATCTTCGCCGGGTCGCCGCCCAGCTCCTTGACGGCCTCGCGCATGGTGGCGAGGTCGACGACGCAGGGCACGCCGGTGAAGTCCTGCATGATCACGCGGGCGGGCGTGAACTGGATCTCCTGCGACGGCTGGGCCTGCGAGTCCCAGCCGCCGAGGGCGCGGATGTGGTCGGCGGTGATGTTCGCGCCGTCCTCGGTGCGGAGCAGGTTCTCCAGCAGCACCTTCAGGCTGTAGGGAAGGCGCGCGGAGCCCTCGACCTTGTCCAGCCGGAAGATCTCGTACGACTCGTCGCCCACCTGCAGCGTGCTGCGGGCGTCGAAGCTGTTCGCCGACACGACAGTCTCCTTCATTCATGTGCGCGTACCACCGCATCCTGCCGCCACGCCGCCCCGGCCGATCCGCTAAGGTAGGGCTAAGTTAGGTAACCCTTACCACTAGATCCGATAGCGGCGTGCGACTGCGGCGCGCCTCGGCAGATATCTCGATGTCGAGATAACTCTAGTACATAGGGGCGGACTGGTCATGCCCGGACGCGATATGGCGTGCGCCCCACCCGAGTGACCCCGCGGGCCATCTCCACGCCGATCCGGGGTATCCGATGTGCGCCGGGACCACCCGGCACCACTCGGGAGGAGGCACGATGCCGCTCACGTTCCGCAAGAGTTTCCGGATCCTGCCCGGAGTACGGCTGAACCTCAACAGGCGTTCCTGGTCGATCACGACCGGCGGCGGGAAGGGCCCGCGCCACACCCGCAGCAGCACGGGACGGCGCACGACGTCGATGGACCTGCCGGGGCCTTTCGGCTGGCGCCGCACGACCACCGCCAAGCGCCGCTGAGGTGTCCGCAGGCGCGGCCGCGGCACGCTCCCGGCGCGTCTTCGGCGCACCTTGACGCCGCATCACCCGAACGGACCCCCCGAGAGGCGTGATCTCATATCTGAGATAGCCTCAAGCGCATGGCAGACGACTACCTCGTACGCATCGGCAAGCTCATCCGTGACGCCCGGCAGCATCGTGGCTGGACGCAGTCACAGCTTGCGGAGGCGCTCAACACCAGCCAGAGCGCCGTCAACCGCATCGAGCGCGGCAACCAGAACATCAGCCTTGAGATGATCGCCCGTATCGGCGAAGCGCTGGACAGCGAAATCGTCTCCCTGGGCTACGCGGGTCCGATGCACCTGCGCGTGGTCGGCGGCCGGCGACTGTCCGGCGCGATCGACGTCAAGACCAGCAAGAACGCCTGCGTGGCCCTGCTGTGCGCCTCGCTGCTCAACAAGGGGCGCACGGTGCTGCGCCGGGTCGCCCGCATCGAGGAGGTCTACCGTCTCCTCGAGGTGCTGAACTCCATCGGCGTCCGCACCCGCTGGGTCAACGAGGGCACCGACCTGGAGATCGTGCCGCCGGCCGAGCTGGACATGGACGCCATCGACGCCGAGGCCGCCGTCCGCACCCGCTCCATCATCATGTTCCTCGGCCCGCTGCTGCACCGTATGGACCGCTTCCGGCTGCCCTACGCCGGCGGCTGCGACCTCGGCACCCGCACCATCGAGCCGCACATGATCGCGCTGCGCCGGTTCGGCCTGGACGTCGCCGCGACCGAGGGCCACTACCACGCGGTGGTCGACCGGCAGCTCCGCCCGGACCGCCCGATCGTGCTGACCGAGCGGGGCGACACGGTCACCGAGAACGCCCTCCTGGCCGCCGCCCGGCACGACGGCGTCACCGTCATCCGCAACGCCTCGTCCAACTACATGGTCCAGGACCTGTGCTTCTTCCTGGAGACGCTCGGCGTCAAGGTCGAGGGCATCGGCACCACCACCCTCACCGTGCACGGTGTGCCCGACATCGACGTCGACGTGGACTACTCCCCCTCCGAGGACCCGGTCGAGGCGATGAGCCTGCTGGCCGCCGCCGTCGTGACGGAGTCGGAGCTGACGGTGCGTCGTGTCCCCATCGAGTTCCTGGAGATCGAGCTCGCGGTCCTCGAGGAGATGGGCCTCGACCACGACCGCACCCCCGAGTACGTCGCCGACAACGGCCGTACGCGCCTGGTGGACCTCACCGTGCGGCCCTCCAAGCTGGAGGCGCCGATCGACAAGATCCACCCGATGCCGTTCCCCGGCCTGAACATCGACAACGTCCCGTTCTTCGCGGCCATCGCGGCCGCCGCCCAGGGCAAGACCCTCATCCACGACTGGGTCTACGACAACCGCGCCATCTACCTGACCGACCTCAACCGCCTCGGCGGCCGCCTCCAGCTCCTGGACCCCCACCGCGTCCTGGTCGAGGGCCCCACCCGCTGGCGCGCCGCCGAGATGATGTGCCCGCCGGCCCTGCGTCCGGCGGTGGTCGTCCTGCTGGCGATGATGGCCGCGGAGGGCACGTCGGTGCTGCGGAACGTGTACGTCATCAACCGCGGGTACGAGGACCTGGCGGAGCGGCTGAACTCGATCGGGGCGCAGATCGAGACGTTCCGGGACATCTGACGGTCCCGGGAGGCGCTGTCGTGCCTCCTCCGGTCTGCCGTGGCCGGCAGACCGGAGGAGGTGCGCGGGTGGGGTCAGGACGGTGGTGTGGTGCTTCCGGGGGTGGTGCGGAAGCAGGCCAGGGCGGCGGTCGTCAGGGCGGTGACGCCGACGGTCAGGACGGCCGGGTCGGGGGCGAAGCCGGAGGTGTGGTTGCCGGGCACGGTGAGGAGTTTCTCCGCCGGTTCGGTGCCCTCCGCCGCCTCCCACACCGGCCACGGGGTGGCGCCCAGGAACCAGTAGGCGTAGGGGATGGCGGGGCCGCCGTTGTGTTCCGCCATGCCGAAGACGGGGAAGTCCTCGCTGCCCATGAGCGGTTCGTACTCCGCCACCGCCTGTGCGCCGAACGTCTCGCGGTGCGCGGCGCGGACGAGTTCGACGGTCGCCGTGTCGTTGCTGGTGACCGGGAAGTCGTGGGAGACGGTGAGCCGCGGCGGGCGCGGACAGCCGGAGGCGGCGCACTCCGCCTCCGCGATCCGGCGGACCGCGTCGAGGACGCGGGTGCGCACGGCGTCGTTCCGGGTGCGGATGTTGAGGGTGAGCCGTGCCTCGTCGGGGATGACGTTGGCCTTGGTGCCGGCCTGGATGGTGCCGACGGTCACCACCGCGGCCTCCCGCGGGGAGATCTCCCGGGAGACCAGGGCCTGCAGGCGGGTGACGAGGTAGGCGGCGGTCACGACCGGGTCCACGCAGTTCTCGGGGGACGCGCCGTGTCCGCCGCGGCCGTACACGCGTATCTCCACGTCCAGCGCCGCCGACATCAGCAGCCCGCTCCGGTGCCCGACCGTGCCCACGGGGGCCGGGCCCGCGTGCTGGCCGAGGATGACGTCGGGGCGGGGGAAGCGGGTGAACAGTCCGTCGGCGAGCATGGCGCGGGCGCCCTCGGCGGTCTCCTCGCCGGGCTGGCCGACGACCAGCAGGGTGCCGCTCCAGGTCTCGCGCTCGCGGGACAGGCGTTCCACCGCCCCCGCCGCGCAGGCCAGGTGGACGTCGTGGCCGCAGGCGTGCATGACACCGGGCTCCGTGCTGGCGTAGGGCAGGCCGGTGTTCTCGGTGACCGGCAGCGCGTCCATGTCGGCGCGGACCATCACCACCGGGCCCGGGCCGTTGCGGAGCACGGCGACGACGCCGGTGCCGCCGACGCCCTCCGTGACCTCGATGTCCGCGCCCGCCCCGCGCAGCCGGGCGGCGAGGCGCGCGGCGGTGCGGTGCTCGCGCATGGACAGCTCCGGGTGCGCGTGGAGGTCCTCGTAGAAGGCGGTCAGGGTCTGGTTCCCGGGGCCGGGGCCGTCGGAGGCGGTGGTGGCGGCGGTGGTGGTCGGGGGCAGCGTCATCGGTTCCTGTCCTCGTGGTCGGGGGGTGTGCCGGGCCGGCCGTTCTCGTCCGGGAGCGGGGCGAGGGCGGGGATGCTGTCGAACAGGCGCCGGGTGTAGGGGTGTTCCGGCTCCCGGTACACCTCGGCGCAGGGCCCGTGCTCGACGACCCGGCCCCGGTGCATGACGGCGACCTCGTCGCAGACGTGCCGTACGACGGCGAGGTCGTGGGAGATGAAGAGCAGGGTCAGCGAGAGCCGTACGCGCAGGTCGGCGAGGAGGTTGAGCACCTCGGCCTGGACCGAGCAGTCCAGCGACGAGGTGACCTCGTCGGCGATGACGACCTCGGGCTCGGCGGCCAGCGCGCGGGCGACGGCGATCCGCTGGCGCTGGCCGCCGGAGAACTCGTGCGGGTAGCGGTCGGCGGCGTCCGGGTCGAGGGCGACCGTCTCCAGCCAGCGGGCGACGTCGGCGGCGTACCGCCGGGTGTCGGCCCGGACCGGGTCGATGGCCTCGGCGACGGCCCGGCCCACGGTCATCCTCGGGTTCAGGGAGGCGTTCGGGTCCTGGGGGACGAGCTGGACCCGGCGGCGCATGCGGGTCAGGGCGGCGCCGCGCAGGCCGACGACGTCCTGGCCGTCGACCAGCACGCGTCCGGCGCGCGGGCGGACCAGGCCCACGACGGTCCTGGCGAGGGTGGACTTCCCGGAGCCGGACTCGCCGACCACGCCCAGGGCGGTGCCGGGCGCCACGCACAGGGTCACACCGTGGAGCGCGGTGTGGGCGCGGGAGCCGTGCCCGAAGGTGACGGTGAGGTCCTCGACGGCGATCCGGGCCGTCGGGGCGGTGCCGTGGCCGGGTCCTCCGTCCGCGGTGGTGGTGACGGGCCCGGTGCCCTGACGGAGGCCGCCGAGGACCGGTTCCGGGGCGGCAGTGGTGGTGGCGGGGCGTCTGCGGAGCAGCTTCATGAGGCGGTCTCCAGGAGGTGGCAGGCGGCGCTGCGGTCCTCGCCCAGGGGCACCGTCGCGGGCATGGTGCCGGCGCAGACGTCCAGGGCGACCGGGCAGCGCGGTGCGAAGGCGCAGCCCCCGGGCCGTTCCGCGGGCTTGGGCGGGCGTCCGGGAACGGTCGCCAGGGGGCCCTGCGGCCGTTCGTCCCCCAGCCGGGGCGTGGCGGCGAGCAGCGCCCGGGTGTAGGGGTGGCGGGCCCGGCCCGCCCGCAGGTCGGAGGCGGGCAGCTCCTCCACGATGCGTCCCGCGTACATCACGACGACCCGGTGACACAGGCTCGTCACCACGCCGATGTCGTGGGAGATGAACAGCACGGAGGTGCCGTGCTCCCGGTTGAGCGTGCGGACGAGGTCCAGGACCTCGGCCTGCACGGTGACGTCGAGGGCCGTGGTGGGTTCGTCCGCGATCAGCAGCGCGGGTTCCGTCATCAGCGCTGTGGCGATCATGGCGCGCTGGCGCATGCCGCCCGACAGTTCGTGCGGATGGCGGCGGGCCACCGCGTGCGGCTGGTCGATCCGCACCTCGTCCAGGGCGGCCACCGCACGCCGGGCGGCCTCGGCGCGGGGGACGCCGCGGTGTCTGCGCAGCACCTCGGTGAGCTGGCCGCCGACGCGCAGCGCCGGGTTGAAGGAGGCCGAGGGGTCCTGGTAGACGATGCCCAGTTCGGTGGCGAGCCGGGCGGGGTCGGGCCGGCCGGTCAGGTCCATGGTGCCGAGCCGCAGCCGGGCGGCGCGGCCGGTGACGCCGTCGGGCAGCAGCCGGGCGACGGCCATGGCCGTCATGCTCTTGCCGGAGCCGGACTCGCCGACGACGCCGACGATCTCCGAGGGCATGACGTGCAGGCTGACGCCGTCCACCAGCCGTGTGCCGTCCGGGAGTTCGACGTCCAGGCGGTCGACCTCGAGCAGTGCCCCCTCGGGTGCCGCGCCGGACGGCTCGCGCGGTGCCGTGGCGGCCGGGCTCTCCTTCGCCGGGCGACGTGCGGCGGCTTGGCGGTCCTTGTCGCCGAGTGCGGCCAGCCCGTCGCCCGCGAAGCAGGCCAGCACGCCGGTCACGGTGATCGCCAGCGCCGGGCCCACGGCTTCGGCGGGGTTGGTGTAGAGGGCCTGGAGGCCGCCGCTGAGCAGCGCGCCCCAGTCGTACGACGGCGGCTGCACGCCGAGGCCGAGGAAGGACAGCGCGGACAGCGCGGTGAGGGTGCCGGCGAAGACGACGGAGAGCAGGACCAGCAGCGGGCCGGCGATGTTGGGCAGCAGGTGCCGGGTGAGCAGGCGGCGGGCGGGTACGCCGAGGAGCCGGGCCGTGGAGACGAAGTCCCGGCCGGCGACGGAGGCTCCGAGGTTCGCGGTCAGGCGGGCGAAGGCGGGGGTCCAGGCCAGGCCGATGCCGGCGACCGCGGCGGTGGTGCCGGCGCCGAGCACCGCGGCGACCATCAGGGCGAGGATGACCGCCGGGTAGGACACCATGACCTCGATCATCCGCAACCCCGCGCGGCGCAGCCGCGGCCCGACGACGCAGACCGCGCCGCCCAGCAGGATGCCGAGCGTCGCGGCGACGGCCGTCGTCGCCACCGTCATCAGCAGGGTCAGCCGGGTGGCGACCAGGGTGCGCGCGAGCACGTCGCGGCCGAGGGCGTCGGTGCCGAGCCAGTGGTCGCCGGAGGGGCCCTGGCGGGCCGCGCCGGACAGCTGCTGCGCCTGGTCGCCCCATATGAGGGGGGCGACCACGGCGAGCAGCGCGACGAGGGCGAGTCCGGTGAGCGCGGCCTTCAGCGCCGGGGTGCCGCCGCGGAGGGCCGTCCGTTCCTTCTGTTCTCCCTGTTCCTTCCGGAGGGCCATCAGTCGTTCCTCCCGGTGAGCGTGCGCGGGTCGAGGAGCCCGAGCAGGACGTCGACCAGCAGGTTGACCACGGCGGCGAGCAGTCCGAGGACGAGCACGATGCCCTGGACGACGGGGTAGTCGCGGCTCAGGATGGCCTGGACCACACGGGTGCCGATCCCGGGCCAGGCGAAGACGCTCTCCACGACGACGGTGCCGCCGAGCAGGGCGACCAGGCTGAGTCCGCCGAGGGTGAGGGTGCCGGTCAGCAGGTTGGGCAGCGCGTGCCGGGTGTGGAGCAGGGTGCCGGGCAGCCGTTTGCCGCGGGCGGTGCGCAGGTAGTCCTGCTCGAGCACCCCGGCGGTCTCCCTGCGTACCACCCGTGCCATCACGCAGGCGCCCGGCAGGGCGATGGCCGTGACGGGCAGCACCATCGCCGACAGGCTGGCGGCGCCCGCGGCCGGCAGCAGCGGCGCCCAGACGGCGAGAACGAGGACCAGCAGGGTGCCCAGCACGTACTCGGGCACCGCGCTGACCAGTCCGGTGACGAAGGTGAGGGTGTGGTTCAGGCGCGGCCTGCGTCCGCCCCTGGTCGCCACGGCCCAGGCCATCCCGAGCGGGACCGACACGGCCAGCACGACCGCGATGGACAGGAAGGCGAGCTGCGCCGTGAACGGCAGCCGCTCGGCGATCACGTCGACGACCGGCTGCCGGGTCTGGAAGGAGGTGCCGAGGTCGCCCCGGAGCAGCCCGCCCACGTAGGACGTGAACTGTTCGGCGAGCGGCTTGTCGAGCCCCATCTCGTGCCGCAGCAGGGCGATCTCCGCCGGGGTGGCGTCGGTTCCGGCCACGGCGCGGGCCGGGTCGCCGGGGACGAGCTGGACCAGCAGGAACGTGACGGTCACGAGGGTGACGAGCACGGCGAGCAGGCCGGTGAGGCGGCGGACCAGGAAGGCCGTCCAGGGCCGGGCGGCCGGGCGCGGGTCCGTCCCGGCCCGCCGCGCGCCCGCGGCGGGTGCGGGGGTTCCCGCCGGCGGCGCTCCGGCCGGCGCGGCCGGGTTCGGGGCGGCCGCCATCAGTGGCTGACGCGCAGGGTCGTCGGGTCGATGAAGCCCATGGCCATCGCGCCGTCGATGTTCTTCCTCAGCACGTACGTGACCGGGACCGTCGCCAGCGGCACCACGTCGTTCCGCTCCAGCAGCGCCTTCTGGGCGCTGCGCCAGTTCGCGCACTTCTCCTCCTCGTCGACGGTGGCCATGGCCCGGCCGAAGGCCTCGACGAAGCCCGGGTTCTGCACGTCCCCGAAGTTGCGGCCCGCCGGCGGTGCCTGGCCGGAGAGCAGCGGGGCGGCGTTGGTGAGGGTGCCGGACAGGTTCAGGTGGGCCATGACGGTCACGTCCCAGTCGCCCTTGCCGCCGAGCACCTCGGTGGCCCAGGTGGCGTTGTCGACGTTGCGCAGCTCGGTCTTCGCGCCCGCGGAGCGCAGGACCTCCTGCACGTAGTCGTTGCCCGCCCCGCCGGCGATGGCGTTGGTGCCGGTGATCTTCAGCGGGATCCCGGTGAGCACCTTCTTCGCGGCGGCCGGGTCGTGCCCGGTCAGCAGGGAGGCGTCGGTGTTGACGCAGGGCGCGGACGAGTCGGCGAAGCTCTTCATCAGCTCGCCGCGGCCGCCGTGCACCTTGTTGTAGGCGGCGGCGTCGACGGCCTGGGCGACGGCCCGGCGGACCTCGGGGTCGGCGCCCGGATGGCCCTCGCGCTCGTTGAGGACCAGGTACATGCGCAGGATCGGCGCGGTCTTCGTGCGCCATTCGCCGCCCTGGAAGCGGGTGGCGTCGGGGCCGGTGAAGGGGGCGTAGTCCAGTGCGCCGGTGCTCACCTGGTTGGCGAGGGTGCTCTCGTTGCCGACGACAAAGACGGCGAAGGTGTCAGCCGGCTCGCCCTCGGGCTGCTGCTCGTAGGGCGGCCAGGCCGCGTACTCCTTGCGCCGTTCGAAGGTGTACGAGGTGCCGCGCTGCGCCTTCGTCAGGGTGTAGCCGCCGGTGGCGGCGCCCTCGACCGAACCTTTGGCCAGGGCCGTCAGATCCTCCAGTCCGGGTGCGCAGACGATGCCGGTGACGGGCAGCGCGAGTCCGGGTACCAGGTCGGACCAGGGCTTCGCCAGCTCGACCGAGACGGTGCGGGCCCTGTCGTCCGCGGTGATCTCGGGTGTGCCGCCGGGTCCGAAGACCAGACCGGAGCTGCTGGAACCCTTCCGCGGGTCGGCGTAGCGCCGCAGCGAGGCCGCGACCTGTCCGGCGGTGAGAGGGCTGCCGTCGGAGCAGGTCAGGTCCTCGCGCAGGGTGAAGGTGGCGGACGTGGGGGTGGCCTTCCACGTCCGGGCGAGCTGAGGGATGATCTTCCCGCCGTTGTCCCGGCCGACCAGGGTGGCGTAGGTGAGGCGGGCGAACGTGTACTCCGTCGCCGCGGTGGCCTTGGCCGGGTCGAAGGTGGAGACGTCGGAGGTGACGCCGTAGCGGATGGTGCCGGCCCCGGCCGGGCCGGACGCGCCGGCTCCCTCGGGGCCGGAGGAGGTGGTGCACGCGGAGCTGAGAAGGCCGACGGAAAGGGCCAGGACGGCACTTGCGGTCAGGCGGGAACGTGGCATGACGCATCTCCCCTGTGCGAGGGCGAACCCGAATGGCTGACAGAATCGGCACCCCACGGGCCGGGGCCGTCGAATTGCACGAATCCGCAGGAGGACGAGGGTCTGTGCAGGAATCCGCCACTCTGACGGAGGCAGATCTCGCGCTGATCAACGCCCTCCAGCTCGATCCGCGCGCTCCGTGGAGCAGGCTGGCCGGTCCGCTGGGGCTGGATCCGGCCACCCTGTCCCGGCGCTGGGCCCGGTTGCGGGACAGCGGCAGCGCGTGGGTCACCTGCTATCCGGGCGGCGCGCAGGCCGAGTACGCGGCGTTCGCGCTGGTGCAGGTCGCCTGTGCGCCCGGCGCCTGTGAGGAGCTGGCGCGGGTGCTGGCCCGGGACGGCCGGGTGTACAGCGTGGAGATCACCGCGGGCGGTCACGGTCTGCTGCTGACGGTGGCCGCGCTGGATCTGCCGGCGCTCGCCGCGTACGTGCTGCGCCGGCTGGGCGGGCTGCCCGGCGTCACCGGCACCCGCACCCATCTGGTGCAGCGCATCTACCGCGAGGCCAGCAGGTGGCGGATGGACGCGCTGAGCCAGCGTCAGCAGCGAGGGCTGGAGAAGGCGGCGGCCGAACGGGCGGACTCGGGCCCGTCGGGCGTGGACGAGCAGCAGTTGATGGTCGTGCTGGCGGCGGACGGCCGGCAGTCCTATGCGCGGCTCGGCGAGACGCTGGGCCGTCCGGAGAGCACGGTGCGGCGGATGCTGGCGGCCGCGCTGGGCAGCGGCCGGGCGGTGCTGCGCTGCGAGACGGCGCATCTCCTGGCGGGGTGGCGGGTCACCGCGACGCTGTGGCTGGCGGTGCCGCCCGGCGAGCTGGCGCAGGCCGCCGAGACGCTGTCCGCGATGCGCGAACCGCGGCTGGTGTGTTCGGTGTCGGGCGAGGCCAACCTGCTGGTGCAGGTGTGGCTGCACAGCCTGAGCGAACTGTCGCGCTTCGAGGCGCAGTTCGCCGAGCACCGGCCGTCGGCCCGGGTGGTGGAGCGCAGCGTCACCCTCGTCTGGGTGAAACGGATGGGCCGCATCCTGGACGGCATGGGACGCAGCCTGGCCTATGTGCCGATGAACGCGCGGGACGACGACACGCCGTGACGAGGCGCGCCGGGTCGGGGGCGCGCCGGGTCGGGGCGCGCCGCCGTCCCGGCCGTCGTCACAGGGCGGGACGGTGCTCCGGTGCGTACGGGGCGGGCATCAGCTTCTCCAGGGCGTGGCCGATCCGGAAGACGGTGGCGTCGTCGAAGGTGTGCCCGACGATCTGCACGCCGGTGGGGACGCCGTGCGAGGACCGGCCGCTCGGTACGGTCAGGACGGGGCAGTTGCCCGCCACGTTGAACGGCAGGGTCATGCTCTGCAGGTTCCACGGCCCGTAGTCGGTGCCGTCGACCACGCAGCCGTCCAGCATGTCGTCGCCGGCCCGGAAGACCGGGACGGTGGTGGTGGGGCACAGCAGGGCGTCGAACTCCGCCATTGCCTCGGCGAGTTCCCGTTGCAGCTCCGCCTCGCGCTGCAGCCCGTACAGCGGGCCGGCCTGCTCGGCCACGGTGCGCATCTGTTCCGCGAACCGGAGCGTGTACGGCGTGAGCAGGTCCCCGTGGGCCTCGGCGAGTTCCACCACGCCGGCTCCGAAGCGGGCGGCGAAGTGCGGGGCGGCGGCGTGCAGGACGCGCTCCACCGTCCAGGGCAGCGTGATCTCCTCGACGACCGCGCCTGCCTCCCGCAGGGCGTCGGCCACGGCCCGGGTGTTCTTCTCCACCTCCGGGTGTACCCGGAAGTCGCCGAGCCGTACGCACAGCGCGAGGCGTGCCCCGGCCACCGGCGCGTGAGTGTCCGGCAGGACGTACGCCGGGCGCAGCGCGTGGTGGTCGCGCGGGTCGGGGCCGCACAGCACGTTCTGCAGCAGGGCGCAGTCCGCGACCGTGCGGGCGAGCGGGCCGTCGGAACGGTAGGTGTCCGCGCCGCCGGTCCCCGCGGCGGCCACCCGGCCGTGGGGCGGCTTGAAGCCGGCCAGGCCGGTGAAGGCCGCCGGGATGCGGATCGAGCCGCCGATGTCGGAGGCGGTGGCCAGCGTCGCCGACCCGGCGGCGAGCGCGGCGGCGGACCCGCCGGAGGAGCCGCCGGGGCTGTACTCGGGCTGCCAGGGGTTGCGGGTGACGCCCCACAGCCGGGAGTGGGTGAAGGTGGACACCCCGAACTCCGACTGGGTGGTGCGGGCGTGGACGATGCCGCCCGCCGCCAGGACCCGGTCGATCACCGGTGCGTTCTCCCGCGGTGGCGGCCCGGGTGGGACCAGTGAGCCGTTGGTGACCGGGCGTCCGGCCATGGCGTGCAGTTCCTTGGCGGCGACCGGCAGCCCCTCCAGCGGCCGGGGCGGAAGGCGGGAGCCGGCCGCGTAGCGCGCCTCGGCCCGCCGGGCCTGGTCGAGGGCCTCGTCGAAGAGCCGCTCGGCGAACGCGTTCACGACGGGCTCGGTGCGTTCGGCGCGCTCGACGACGGCACGCATCAGCTCCACGGGGGACAGTTCGCGCCGCCGGAAAAGGCGCAGCGCCTCGACGGCCGGGAGGTAGGCCAGGTCCTCGGTGTTCACGCGTTCTCCCCCGCGGTCCGGCTCGCACGGGCGGCCGCGGTCTCGGCGGGTGTCAGCCCCACGCCGATGACGCCCTCCGCGCGGCGCCGCCCCTCGGGGGTGCGGGTCAGTTCGGTGGCCACGTCGGTGCCGTGGACGACCGCGGCGGATTCGGCGGCGGCCCAGGCGAACACCCCGCGCGCCATGGTGGAGGTCTCGGCGGCGGCGCGGGCGGCGTAGACCTCGGCGCGGGCGGCGGCCACCGACGTGTCCCGCGGCGCGGCGAGCGCGGCGGCCTCGGCGAGGTGGGCGGCGAGCCGCAGGTCGCCCTTCGCGCACAGCTCCCGTGCCCGGTCGGCCAGCGCCGTGGCGCCGCCGGCCAGGGCCGCGAACTCCGCGGCGACGGCGGCGTCCGGGGCGGGCTTGAGGTGGGCCGGGTTCTGGTCGTACCAGCCGCCCCACAGCCGCCACAGGTTGCGGACGACGAACTCCGGTTCGTCGTAGGCGGGGCGCAGGTAGGGGCGGGCCAGCAGGTCCTCGGGGAGGGCGACGCGCCGGACGACCTCGTCGAGCCGCAGTCCCTCGTTCATCAGGGTCCGGGTCTGCTCGCACAGGGTCTCCAGCAGTTCCGCCGTCTCCCCGAGGGCCTGGCGCACCCGTTCGGCGCCGGTGACGGGCACCCCGTGGCCGGGCAGCAGCACCTCGGCGCCCAGGTCCCGCATGGTCCGCAGCGCCGCCGCCCACTCCTCGGGGTAGCGCTGGACCTTCTGCGGGTTGCCCGCGTTGGGCGCGTGCCAGATGAACAGGTCGCCGGTGCACAGGGTGGACAGTTCCGGGATCCACACCCAGGTGTGGTCGTCGGTCTCCCCGCGGGCGTGCACCAGCTCGAAGGTCAGGTCCCCCCGGCGCAGGGTGTACCGGTCCCGGTAGGTGACGTCCGGGTAGCGGTAGTCCGTCGGCCACCGGAGGGTGGGGACGCCGAACTGCCGCTGGTTGACCCGGGAGTTGTACCCGGCGGTGGCGACGTACCGGTCGAACCGGCCGGCGACCGCCTCGTGGGCGATCACGGTGGGCCGCTCCCCCGCGCCCCGTGCGGCGTCCGCGTCGAACGGGGCGACCCCGAGGACGTGGTCCACGTGGCCGTGGGTGAACACCACCGAGCGCACCGGGGTGCCGGGGCCGCGGAAGGCGCGCACGGCCGCGTGCAGCGGCTCGGCCGTGCGCAGGTCGCCGGAGTCGACGAGGACCAGTCCGTCGCCGGTGTCGAAGACGAAGACGTTGGCGAACGAGGCGAACATGCCGGTCCGTTCGCCGAGCGGGACCAGTCCGCCGGCGGTGAAGGCGCCCGACAGGTGCCGCGTGAGGTCCTCCTCGCCGTGCCAGACCCGGTCGGCGTAGGCGGCGTAGGCGGCGTGTTCGGCATGAGCGGTGCGGTCGGCAGGCGGTTTCGTCATGGTGTCTCTCCGTTCCCGTGCTGCGCTGGCAGTGCCTGCGCACGAGTGTGCGCGGGGTGCGCCCGCCCCGGAACGGCACCGCGTCACAGCTCTTGCCGTGCGGCACTGTGACTTGTCACAGTCCTGGGGTGCGACTGTCCGACTCCGCCCGCGGCCTGGCCGCCCGCTGCCTGACCCACGTCAACGAGGTGGCCCGGGACGCGTCGCGCGGTGACTTCGAGAGCCTGCCGGGTTACGCCGGTCTGCCCGACGACATGAAGGACGTGGAGATCGCCGCGACCGTACGGCACGGTCTGCGACGCTTTCTGGCGCAGGACGCGCAGGACGCGCGGGACGAGGAGGACACCCGCGAGCCTTCGGAACGCACCCTGTTCGAGGAGCGTGCCGAGCAGCGTGCCGAGGAGGGCATGCCGCTGGACCTGCTGCTCCGCGGCTATCTGCGCGGTGCCCGGGTCCTCGCGCGGCTGCTGCGGAAGACCGCGCTCCCCGGCGAGCAGGAGGCGCTCGCCGAGCTGCTGCACGCCCTGCTCGCCGCCCAGGAGGACGTGGTGGGCACCCTCACCCGCAGCTATCTGCGTGCCCGGGCGACGCTCGCGGACGACGTCCGGGCGGCCCAGGAGTCCCTGGTGAGGGCGCTGCTCGACGGCACGCCACCGACCGGCCCCCACGGACTCGGCGTGCTCGCCGGGGCGGACGGGATCGGCGTACTGGTGCTCCTGCTGCCCGAGGACGGCGACGGCAACGATCCCGTCACGGCACGCCGTCGTGAACGCCGGGTGCGTCTCGCTCTCGGCCGGGCGCTGGACGCGGAGGTGCCCGTGGCCTTCGACCGGGCGCGGGCCTACGCCCTGCTGCCCGGCCCGCAGGACGCGGCCGGCCTCGAACGGCGGCTCGGCGCCGTCTTCGGCGGCCGGTGCCCCCGGGCCGGCCTGGCCCCGGCGGCGACGCCGGACGAGGTGGCGTCGGCGGCCCGCACCGCGGACCGGGTGCTGACCGTCGCGCTGGCCTGCGGCCGGCCCCCGGGCGTCCACCAACTGCGGGACGTGCTGCTGGAGTACCACCTCTCCCGGCCCGGCGAGAGCGGCGACCGCATCGCGGCCCTCCTGGACCCGGTGACCGGCCGGCCGGAGCTGACCGACACCGTGCGGACCCACCTCAGGCTGGCCCGCAACCGCCGCGCCACCGCACGCGAACTCGGCGTCCACCCCAACACCGTCGACAACCGCCTGGCCCGTTTCACCGCCCTGACCGGCATCGACGTCACCACCGACCAGGGGGCGGCCCTGGCCCTCGCCGCCACCCTGCTGCGCGCCGGGGCGGGGGAACGGCACCGCACCCCGGGCATGCGCGGCTGACCGGCAGAGCGCCGGTGCCCCTCGCCGGGGAGTACGGCTCCTTGGTAGGACTGGGCGGTGCCGCTCAGGTGCGGCGCGGTCGTTTCCGCTGCCCGGCGGCCCTCCTCGCCCCGGCCTTCCTCCTGGAGCCCGCTCTGTCCCCGTGGAGAAACATCGCCCTCCCGGCGTCCCTGCTCCTGTCGGCCGCCCTCGGCGCCGCGGCGCTCACCGGCTGTGCGCTGCGGGGACTCGCCGAGGGCTGCGAGGGGACCGACGGCCGGGTGGAGGAGACGGCGGCGCTCGGCATCCTCGGCTCCCGCCCCGCCGGGGCCACTGTCCCCCGGGGCTTCGAGGAGGCCGACGCCGGCTGCTGGGCGGACAGCGGCGACGTGTCGGTGTACGCCGGCCGGACCTACGCCTTCCCCGGCACGCGGGCCGAAGTGGCCGCCCACTACCGGACGGCGGCGGCACGCGACGGATGGCGTCCCGGTCCCGGAACCGCGTCCGGCGGCCTGTGCTTCACCAAGCAGGACATGACCCTGCGGATCGTCTTCCTCACCGCCGAGGGCCTCGCGGCGGACGGCCACGGGAACCGCCCCGACCTCACCGCCGGGGCCGGCTACTCGGTCGACGTCGAATCGTTCGTGAACAGCGGGGAGGCGGGCGGCTGTTAGGCGTCCGACGGCCGGTCCCCCGGGGCCACGCGGGCCAGTGCGCCCGTCTCCAGGGCCGTCCACAGGGCGCCGTCGGGGCCCACCGTGATGCCGTGCGGTTCGGACGCCGGGGTGGGCAGGTCGTGGATGGTGACGGTGCCGTCCGCGCGGCCGTCGTCCGTCACGGGATGCGGAAGCCCCGGAAGGTCACCTGTTCGCGGGTGGTGAAGCCGAGGCGTTCGTAGAGGGTGATCGCGGCGGTGTTGGTCTCGGCGACGTGCAGGAAGGGGCGTTCGCCGCGGGCCGTGATCCGGGCGGCGAGGGCCGTGACCAGGCGCGCCGCGTGGCCCTGTCCGCGCACCTCGGGGGCGGTGCAGACGGCGCTGATCTCTGACCAGCCCGGGGGCCGCAGCCGCTCCCCCGCCATCGCGACCAGCGTGCCGTCGACGCGGACGCCGAGGTAGGTGCCGAGTTCACGGGTGCGCGGCCAGAAGGGTCCCGGTTCCGTCCGCGCGACCAGGCCGAGCATCTCGGGCACGTCGTGCGGGCCGAGTTCGGTCACGCCGGTGCCGGACGGGGCGCGGGGGTGCCCGAGCGGGGCCCCGCGGGGCAGGACCAGCCGGCGGCCCTCGAGGCGGAAGACCGGTTCCCAGTCCGGGGGCGGGGTGGCCGGGCAGCTGAACAGGTCGGCGAGCGCGCCCGGGCCGAGCAGCCCGGCCAGGTCGTCCCAGTCCGAGGCGTCCGCGTCGGCGGGCACGGAGGAGAAGGTCGTCACGTCCGGCAGGTAGGCGACCGCCCGGCCGCGCCGCCGGGCGAAGTGCGCGTGAGGGCCGCGCAGCGACCGGCCCACGGGGTCGTCGAGGGCGGGAACGTCGTCGTTCATCGGGTACGCCGCCTCCCAGCGCCTCGGGCTCGTGTCGCCCCCGGCCGTCCCCTGCGGGCCGGTGGGGCCGCCTGTGATCCTAAGCGTGCGCGGCGCGGGAGGTCGCGGGCGGGCGGCCCGCGGGGGCTGCCCGGCGGGTCACCGGTCCAGCGGGTGCGGGCCGTCCTGCCGGTACGGGCCGTCCTGCGGGTGCGAGCCGCCCTGCGGGAAGACCCGGCCGGGGGTGCCGGTGTCCTCGCGGCTCACCTCGTGGTGGCGGCCGTCGGGGCGGGGCAGGGGTTTGAGGGCGACCTCGATGCGGTGCGTGGAGTCGTGGCTGACCGAGCCGCCCAGGCGTGCCTCGACCACCCCCAGGCGCAGCCCCGCCCCGCCCTCGCCGGCCCGGTGGAACTGCACCGAGAACTCCAGGCTGACCTGCTCCACGCTGAACCGCCAGTCGCTGCGCGCCCCTTCGGCCTGGGCACGTGCCAACTCCGCGCGCACCGCGCCGATGGCGTCGGCGAGCCCGATCGGTTCCAAGTCCCCCATGTCAACGCACCGCCGTCTTCCGTCGATTGGCCGTTCGGACGTGTTCACGAGTCTGCTCACAAGTCTAGGGACGCACCACGCCTTGCACGTAGTGTGAGACGGCATGGGGGAACTGCGTGCGGACTGGAGGCTCAGGCTGCGGCGCGAGGACGCGCGCGGCCCCGTCTGCGGCGCCGGTGTGCTCATCGACCAGCACACGGCGCTGACCTGCGCGCACGTGGTGCGCCGCCCGGACGCCGTCATGTGGCTGGAGTTCGCCGAGAACAACGGCATCCGGCCGGTCTCCGCGCGGGTCGTGCCCGGCGGCTGGCTCGCGGACGGCCCCGGCGGCGAGGACGTCGCCGTGCTGCGCCTGGACAGTCCCCGTCCGCAGGCGCGTCCCGCGCCGCTGCAGACCGGGCTGTGGGGCGGCATGGAGGTGTACGCGACGGGATACGCGGAGGGCTTTGACGACGGCATGAGCCTGTGGGGGCGTATCGGCGGCGTCAGCGGGGAGCGGGTGCAGCTCGACGCCGTCACCAGGGCGGAGGTGGTGCGCGCCGGTTTCAGCGGCGCCGCCGTGTGCACCCGGCCCCGTGAGGACCGGCCCGTACGCGTGGTCGGCCTCGTCGTCAGCTGGCGCGGCGACCTGGGCGCGCTGCTGCCCGAGGACAACCGGCTCTCCTTCTCCTACCTGATCCCCATCGAACGCATCGCCGAACTGTCGCCCATTGTGGCCGAGTTGTCCGATCCGCGGGCCTGGGACCACGATTTCGAGGAACGGCTGACCCGGTGGTTCGACGATCCGGAGGAGGACCCGGTGAAGATCACCGTGGTGGCCCCGGGCAGCGGCAAGGAGCGTTCGCTGCGTCATCTGGCGCACCGCGCGGACGTCGTCCACCGGGGCGGCGCCAGCCGGCCGGAACTCGTCGACCACGCGCTGGACCAGGTCGCCTTCCCGGCCGGTGAGTACCTGGGGTACTGGGACTGGCTGCGCGGCGCGGGGCCTCTGCCCGCCCGGGCGGCCGACCGCGCGCCCGTCCGGCCGGTCACCGTGCTCGTCGACGGTCTCGATCTGGAGCCCCGGCCGGATCTCCTGATCGACATCCTGGTCCGGCTGCGGGTGTTCGGCTTCCGGCTGCTGATCGTCTTCCGGCACGAGGGCGGCCCCGGCTGGACCGCCTGCCGCGACCGGCTCCTGCGCCCCGCGCTGCTGTCGCACGCGGACACGCTGCTCGACCGTCTGCGGCGGGCGGAGTTCAGCCGGGCGGTGCGCCGCGACATCGTCGACAGCGCCTCCCTCGCCTCCGCGACCGAGACCGCCGACCGGCACCGGGCCGCCCGCCGCCTGATCGACGACGTGCGGGACCCGCACCAGCAGCTCGTCCGGCTGCGCGCGCTCCTCAGGTCCCTGCGCGCCGACCTGAGCCGGCACGAGGGCAGGTGAGACGATGCCGAACCCGCAGACACATCCCCAGGCGCCTCCCCCCACGCACCCCCAGGCGCGCCTGCGGGCACACCCCCGGGCGGAGCAGGAGAACCACAGGGGAACGACGCCCTGCCCGCACCGGCGTTTCTCCGGCGCCCCCTGCGGCGGCACCGTCCTGCCCACCGGTCACTGCGCCGTGTGCGGCCGCGCGCAGGACGGTCCCCGGCTGCCCGCCCTGCCCGAGAACCCGCGGGACCTCGGCCCCCGCGAACTCCTCTCGCTCCCGGAGCGGGAGCCGCGTCCGGCCGGGGAGCGGCTCGTCGACCCCGAGGCGCCGCTGCGTGTCCTCATGGGCTGCTCGTCCGCCGACTGCGGCATCACCTTCGCCCCGCCCTACACCGAGGGCCCGGTGCCGGTCGCGGGCTTCTGCCCGGTCTGCCGCGAGCCCTACTCGTACCGGCCCGAACTCGCCGAGGGCGACCTGCTGCGCGACCAGTACCGGGTGATGGGCCCCATCGCGCACGGCGGCCAGGGCTGGGTCTACCTCGCCGAGGACACCCACCTCGGTGACGTCGTCGCCGTCAAGGGGCTGCTCAACCGGTACGAGCACGATGGCGCCCGCCTCGCCGACGTGGAGCGGCGCAACCTCGTCGCCATCCGCCATCCCCGCATCGTCCAGATCCGCGACTTCGTCGCGCGCAGGGACGGCACCGGTGCGGTGACCGGCGGCTACATCGTCATGGACGACGTCGGTGACGGCACCCTCGCGAAGGTCACCGAGGAGGTCCGGCGCGGCGAGTCCGTCCTCGACATCGAACACGTCGCGGCGTACGGCTGCCAGATCCTCGAGGCCTTCGCCCACCTGCACGCCGACGGCGGGCGGGTCTTCGTGTACGGCGACATGAAGCCCTCCAACGTCGTGCACCACAAGGACGGCGTCAAGGTCATCGACCTCGGCGGCATGCGCGAGCAGGGCCAGACGCAGCCGCCCGCCCACGTCACGCCCGACTACATGGCGCCCGAGACCGGGACGTCGGCGACGCCCACCGTCGCCCACGACCTGCACACCGTCGGCGCCACCCTGCGGGAGCTCGCCCGCTGGGCCGTCACCGAGGTGCCCGGTCTCGGCGCCGCGTCCTTCCACCGGGTCGTCGACCGTGCCGTGCGGACCGATCCGGGGCGCCGCTTCGCCGACGCCCGGGAGATGCTCGGCCAGCTCCGCGGCGCCCTGCGGGAGATCCGCGCGCTGCGCGGCAAGAGCGACCCGCCCGAGCCCTCCGACTACTTCCTGCCGTCCACGCGGCTGCCCGGCGCCCGGCTCGGCACGGTGCCGGGCATCGGGCACTGGCTGGACCGGCCCCGCCGTGACCGCTACGAGCCGCCCGTTGCGCCGGCGCTCGACCTCGGCGCCCCCACCGCCGCGGAGATCGCCGGCTGTCTGCCGGTGCCGAGGCCGTACCCGGGCGATCCGCAGGCCACCCGGTTCGCGGTGAGCAGCGGCTTCGACCCGGGCCAGCTCCTCGCGCAGGAGGACGAGCGCCCCCGCTCGGTGGAGATCTGCCTGCACAACGTGCGTGTCCTGCTGGGCCGCGACACGCGTGAGGACCTGCAGAGGGCCCAGGAGGAACTGGACACGGCCGACTCCATCCCCGGGCCGCCCGCCGTGCGCCGGTGGCGGCTGGAGTGGCACCGCGCCCTGCTCGCCCTGTGCAGCGCCGGCCTGGACGACGACCCGCGGCAGGTCGCCGAGGCCCGGGCCCGCTTCGCACAGGTCCACCTCGAACTGCCCGGCGAGTACGCCCCGAAGCTGGCCCTCGCCCACTGCGCGGAGTGGCTCGGTGACGACACGTCCGAGCCCACGGCCGGTGAGCTGTACGAGGCGGTGTTCGCGCGCAACCCCGCGCACGGGGGCGCCGCCCTGGGGCTGGCCAGGCTGGCGCTGCGCGCGGGCGACCGCCGGGCGGCCCTCGACGTGCTCGGCCGGGTGCGGCCGGGCACGCTGGACCACACCGTCGCCCGGATCGCCTCCCTGCGCATCCGCGCGGCCCGGCTGCCGGGCGCCGGCGATCCGCTGCCCCCGCCCGCCGAGGTCGACGCGGCGCTGGCCGACCTGCACGCCCTGGAGGACCTCGGCCCGGGTGCGGGACAGCCGAGCCTGTCCGCGGACGAGGCGCTGCGCCTGCGCACCGAACTGCACGAGTGGAAACTGGACGCGGTGCACGGCCTCGGCGACCGGCCCGGTGTCCCGGGCAGCGGGTACCGCCGCCTCGACGCCCGCGGCCTGAGGCGGCTGGGTGCCCCGGAGCGGGCACTGCGCGAGCAACTGGAGGCGCTCTACCGGCGGTTGGCGGAACACCATCAGGAGCCGGCCGAGGACCACGAGCGCCTCGTGGACCTCATGCACGCGATACGTCCGCAGACCGTGTTCTGACCGCACGGCAGCACGGCACGGCATGGCACGGCGCGGGACGGCGGCACGGCGGGACGGAGCGGGCCGGGACCCGGCAGGCGGTGCGCCCGGTGACGAGGGTGAAGGAGCGGTGACGTACGACATGAGCAGCCACATCAGGCCGCCGCAGCCGGGCATCCGCCTGCGCGTCGACCTCGACGGCGACCTGCGTCCGCGCCGCAGCGCGCGGATCGAGGCCCGTCTGCGGGTCGACGTGGCCGCCGGCGGCGCTCCCACCGAACTGCCCGCGGTCCAGCTCGCCGTGATCATCGCGGTGGACGTCGCCGAGGACAACCGGGCGGCCGTCCGGCACGCGCTGCCGGCCGCGTTGCGGGCACTGCCCGACGGCATCTCCTTCGCCGTGCTGGGCAGCGGCCCCGAGCCGGTCCGCTGCTATCCGCGGGGCGGCGACGAGTGGGCCGTGGCCGACGGGGACGAGCGGCGCCGGGCCGCCTTCGCCGCGGGTTCGCTCCCGCTGCACCGGCGGGGGCCGCGTCCCGCCGGATACGCCGCCTGGGTGGCACGGGCGCGTGGCATGCTCGCCGCCCGGCCGGTGTCGGTGCGTCACCTGGTGCTGATCACCGACGGCAGCAGCGCGGCCGGCGAGACCCGGCTCGAGGAGGAACTGACGTCCTGTGCGGGCCGGTTCACCTGTGACGTGTTCGCCGTGGGAGCGGACTGGACGCCGGACCCCCTGCTGGCCCTGGCCGAACGGCTGCACGGCACGGCCGAGTTCGTGGACGACGGGCTCGGCCGCGCGGTCACCGCCGCCATCCGGCGGCTGCGCCGGGTGCACACCCCGCAGCTGCCGATCGAGGTGACCGCCCGGCCCTGCGTGCGTCAGGTCTCGCTCAGCGAGAAGGCGCCCCGGCCGCACCGTCTCGGCGCGCTGCGTCCGCCCGGCCGGCCCGGCCGGTGGAGTTTCCCGACCTACCAGTGGGAGCAGGGCAGCCGCGACTACCTGCTCACCCTGACCGCCGACGCCGACGACGACCCGCTGGAGACCGAGCTGCAGTTCGCCATGGTCTCCATCGGCGACGTCCACAGGCCCGTCGTCGCCCGCTGGCACCTGCCCGGGCACTCCCCGCCCCAGCCCCGGGCGGGCGCCGACAGCGTGCGCGAGATCAACGCCACCGCCCGGATGCGCAGCGCCCTGCGCGAGGGGCTCGTCGCGCTGCAGAAGCACCACCGGAGCGTCGCCGAGGACCGTCTGGGGGAGGCCGCCCGGCTGGCGGCGCGGTTCGGCACCGACTGGGTGCTGGACGAGATCCGCGCGGTCGCCGACATCGAGGAGGCGGCCGCGGGGCACGTGCGGCTGCGCGCGTTCGACACGGGGGCGCTCGGCCCGATGATCCTGCGCGCCGGTTCCCGCCCCGGCGCTCCCCCGCCCCCCGTCGCCGGGCCCCGCCCGGGCCGGTGCTGCCGTGTCTGCCGGCATCCGGCCGGCGGCGAGGCCCGTTACTGCATCGTGTGCGGAAGGGAGCTGCGGTGACGGCGCCACGCACCGGCTCCCGGCGCCGGTACTCCCCCGCCGCGTACTGGCGCGCGCGGCTGAGGCCCTGGCGGACCCGCCGGCTGCTGGAGGCGCATCTGGTGCTGCTGTTCGTGCTCACGGCCGTCGCCTCGACCGCCCTGTTCCTCTCCTGCCGTCAGGCCCAGCTCGGCGCGGAGACGCTCGCCTCCCGCGAGGCGCCCGCCGTGCAGGGGCTCGCCGCCACCCGGCTCGCGGTCCTGCGCGCCGACGAGGAGGCCCGCACCCTGGTCAGGCTGGACCTGCTCGGTGTCGCGGGCTCCGGCGAGACCTACCGGTCCCAGCTGTCGGCCGCCGACCAGGGCCTGTCCCGCATCGCCGACCGCACGGACCAGGACCTCGGCACGGTCAAGGGCCTGCTCGCCACCTACAGCAACTCGCTGGGCCTCGGCACGTCCCGCTACGGCGACCAGCCGTACATGCGGGAGCAGAAGCTCCAGGAGGCGCGGTCGCTGCTCACCCGCGAGACGGTGGGGCTCGTCCCGCGCCTGGAAGCGCTGCAGCGGGTGCAGTTGGAGCACGCCGAGGCCTCGGCCGCCATGGGGCGGTGGCAGCGCGCTGGCTGGTGGGCCGCCGAACTCGCCCTGGCCGCGGTGCTCCTGACCCTGCTGTCGGCGCTGTTCGTGCTGCGCGACCGCTGCGGCCGCGACTGGAATCCGTACCTGCTGGCGGCCTTCGTCCTCACCGTGCTGCTCGCGGTGGTGCCCGTGACGACGGCGTCCTCCACCGGGAGCGCCCTCGACGGTGCCCTGGAGGGCCTGCGGCAGATCACCGCGGTGTCCTGGCGGAGCGACGGGTCCGGGGTGGCCGTCGCGCAGCAGCGGGTCACGGAGCTGTCCGAGGAGGTCCGGCGCGGGACGGCCGACGGCACCTGGCCCGACACGGTGTACCAGGGCACGCTCGTCGGCAGCCTGCTGGCCATCGTGCTGCCCGCGCTGGGGCTCGGGCTGCGGCTCGACAACGACTACTGGAGGCGACGGTGACACGGCGGTTCCACATGCTGGTCTTCGTCGTGGTCATGCTGCTGCTCGCCGCCGGCGGCCTGGTGGTGGTCTGGGCGCAGCAGGACGAGAAGCAGCCGGTGACCATCCTCGGCACATGGACGGCCGAGCAGGCGGAGCGGTTCGAGTCCCTGCTGCGGGGCTTCGGCATCCCCTTCCGCTACCAGGGCACCGCCGCCCAGCGGGAGGTGCTGCTCTCCAAGGTGCAGTCCGGGGAACCCCCCGACATCGTGATCATGCCGGGCATCGGTGAGCTCGCCGAGTACGCGGACCAGGGCCTCCTCGAACCGCTGAACGGTCTCTACGACCCGCAGGAGTACGGCGCGCCGTGGAAGCCGACCGGCTCACCCTCCGAGCAGGTGTACTGGGTGCCGGTCAAGGCGGATCTGAAGAGCATCGTCTGGTACCGGCAGGGCCACGAGCCGCCCGGCCGTCCGGCGCCGCCGGGGAGCTGGTGCGTCGGCATGGGCGACGACGGCGCGTCCGGCTGGCCCGGCACCGACTGGATCGAGGATCTCGTCCTGCAGCGGGAGGGGCCGGAGACCTACGAGAAGTGGGCGCTGGGCTCGGGCGGGGTGCGGTGGTGGCGCAGCGACGCGGTGCGCGGCGCCTGGGAGGCGTGGGCGGATCTGCTCCGGCAGGACAGGGCCGCGGCCGGGCGGGCCCTGCTCACCGACCACCGCGGCGCCCCGGGCGGCAACGGGCTGCTGTTCGAGGGCCGGGGCGGGTGCACGCTGGAGCACCAGGGCTCCTTCGCGTCCTCCTTCTACGCGGAGAGGGCCCCGCAGGCGCGCGTCACGGACTCCGCCCCGCTGCTGCCGGGGGGCCGCGGCCGGGTGCGGGCGCACGAGGTGACCGGCGACTTCGCGGCGCTGTTCGGCGACCGTCCCGAGGCCCGTGCGCTCGTCCGGCGGCTGGCCTCCGCCGAGGGCCAGCAGAAGTGGGCCGATCTGGCGGACGTCTTCTCGGCGAACCGCCGGGTGACGGCGGAGGGGGGCGCGGTCGAGCGGGAGATCGCCCGGCGTCTGGGGGCGGGGCCCCGCTGTCTGGACGCCTCGGACGTGATGCCGCCCGCGGTGCGGGACGCCTTCTACGAGGCCGTCCTGCTGACCCTGGCGAGGACCGCCGCCGGTCAGGAACCCGGCATCGCGGACCTTCTGCAGGACGTGCAGCGGGTGCAGGACGCGCAGTCCGCGCAGGGTGCCACCACCAGGGCGGCGCCGAGGACGGTGTGCAGCACGCGGTGAGCGCGGCGTCCGTCGTGCGGACGGGGGACACGTATACGGGGCGCGTACGGGGGTGTCCGCGCCGGGCCCGGCGGTCTCCTGGCGGGTCCGGCGCGGCGGGGTGGCGTGGCTCGGCGGAACGACGGGGGCCGGGCCGGCCGTGACCCGGCTCAGCCCTGGACCAGGGTGACGTCCTGTGTGTGCCGGGCGTGGAAGTGCGGCAGCGGCACGATGCCGACCGGCCGCAGCTCCAGCACGGTGGCCTCGACCCGGGCCGTACCGGCCCGCAGGGCGTCGGCGGAGGTGCTGGTGGTGGGCCGGCCGGTGTGGGTCCAGCGGCGCTCCAGGCCGTCGCACACCGCGCGGCTGCCGCCGATGCTGTCCTGGTGCGGTTCACCGCCCTGGCTCACGGAGGAGCTGACGAACACGGGGCCGGTGGCGGCGGTGCAGCGGTAGGTGCCGGAGAGGGTGACGGTGCCGTCGGCGGCGATGCGGCCGGTCGCGTCGACGGTCACCGCATCGGTGACCAGGCCCGCGGTGGTCGTGGCGGGGGCGGTCGTGGCGGTCGCCGCGGGGGCGGTGAGCAGGAGCAGGACGGCGCCGGCGGCCGCGGCGAGGGCGGCGGGGCGTACGGACATGGGACCTCCCGGTCGGTCGGAACGAGGGGTTCCACTGGTACCGGGCGAAGGGGCCGGCGGGGGTGACCCTCACCCCTTCGGTGGCGAGTCCGCGCCGGCCGGCCCGGATCCGCGGACACCGGCGTGCTCGACGCGGAGCCCCGTCGTGGCACGCACCGCCCCACCGCCGTGGCACGCGCCCGCCCCCGCCCGCGGTGGGGGAGACCCTTCGCGGCGTCCTCCGCGTCGCGCGGGACCGGCCGGGGCCCGGAGGACGCCGGTGGACGCGGCCGGAGTGCCGTGAAGGGGCCGCGGCCCGCGGTCTTCCGGCCTGCCGCGGGGCGGCACCGGTCCTCGGCCTCCCGGCCTGTCGTGCCGGCCCGCGAGGCCCCGGCCGGGCCCCGGCCGGGTCACCCGTGCGGGTGAGGGAGGGTGCCGGTGGCGGGCCGTCCCCGGCTCGGGACGAAGGTCCCGGGCGGTGCCCGTCGAAGGACCCTGCCGGACAGCGCCGTACCATTCATAGGGTCGTAGGCAGGACAGGACCGCCTGCTCCAGAACGGACTCGCCGTGCACGATCGCTCCTCCGCCCCCGCCCTCTGGCGCATCACGCTGCCGCACAGCACCGCGGCGGTGCCGGTGGCCCGTGCCCTGATCCGCACGGCGCTGGCCGAGCTGGAGCACACGGCCGACGGCGACACCGCGGAGCTGCTGACGGCCGAGCTGGTCGCCAACGCGGTCGAGCACACCGCCGGCGGCGCCCCGATCGAGCTGGTGGTGGAGCTGCTGCCGACCGGCTGCCAGGTCGAGGTGCACGACCCCGACCCGCGGCCGCCGGGCGATCTCACCGTCCCGGACAAGGAACCGCCCGACCCCTGGCAGGAGCACGGGCGCGGTCTGCTGCTGATCCGCGCCCTGAGCTCGTCCTGCGGTCACCGCCCCACCGACTCCGGCAAGGCGGTCTGGTTCAGGCTTCCTGCGGTACCCGCTCCGCGGCGTCCTCAGGAGTGAGCGCGGCCCGGGCGAGCCGGGAGTGCCGGCGCCCGTAGGCCGAGTAGACCAGCAGGCCCACCGCGAGGAACGCGGCGAACTGCAGCCAGGTCGTGACGCCCGTCTCGTAGATCAGGTAGAGGCAGAAGCCGACGCCGAGCAGCGGCGTCACCGGGTACAGCGGGACGCGGAAGGTGCGGGCCAGGCCCGGTTCGCGGCGGCGCAGGGCGATCACCGCGACGTTGACGGCGGCCATCGTGGCCAGGGTGCCGATGGTGCACAGGTTGACCACCGCGTCCAGCGGCGCGAAGGCGGCCGGGAGCGCGAAGAGGACGCCGACGATCAGCGTGCCGGCGACGGGCGTGGCCGTGCGCGGCGAGACCTTCTCGAAGACCGGCGGGACGAGTCCGTCGCGGGACATGGACAGCAGGATGCGGGTCTGGCCGTACATCACGGCGAGCACCACCGAGGCGATGGCGACGACCGCGCCGAAGGCGACGACACCGCCGCCGATCGCGGAGCCGGTGACCTCGTCCACGACGTAGGACAGCGCGGCGGGCCGGTCGCCGACCTCGGGTCCGCCGACGGCGCCGATCGCGGCGACGGCGACCGCGCAGTACAGCAGCGTGACCAGGCCGATGCAGACGAGGATCGCGACCGGGATGTCCCGGCGCGGGTTCTTGGCCTCCTCGCCGGCGGTGGTGATGGCGTCGAAGCCGATGTACGAGAAGAAGGCGGCCGTGGTGCCGGCGCCGATGCCGCCGAGGCCGGCCGGGGAGAACGGGGTGAGGTTGCCGTCCTCGAAGGCGAAGAAGCCGATGGCGCAGAAGGCGACCAGGACGGCGAGCTTGAGGACGGCCATCGCGGCGGTGGCCCGGGCGCTCTCGCGCACGCCCCGCACCAGCAGCACGCAGGCCAGGGCGATGACGATCACCGCGGGGAGGTTGACCAGGCCGCCGTCGGCGGGGCCGGAGGACAGCGCGTGCGGCAGCCGGAGGCCGATGACGCTGTCCAGCAGTTCGTTGACGTACTGGCTCCAGCCGACGGCGACCGCGGACACCGACACGCCGTACTCCAGCAGCAGGCACCAGCCGACCAGGAAGGCGGTGCGCTCGCCGAGGCCGGCGTAGGCGAAGGAGTACGAGGAGCCGGAGACCGGGATCGCGCCGCCCAGCTCGGCGAAGGCGAACGCGGTGAAGACGCAGGTGACCGCGGCGAGGACGAAGGAGACGACGACGGCCGGGCCGGCCTCGGCGACCGAGTCGGACAGGCCGACGAAGATGCCGGTGCCGACGATGGCCCCGACGCCGAAGCAGACGAGCTGGAACAGCCCCATGGTGCGCTTGAGGCCGTGGCCCTCACGGTCGGCGCCGGATTCGGCGACGAGGAGCGCGGGCGGTTTGATGCGGTGAGCGGGCATTGCGGGTGGTGCTCGTTTCTGGTGGTGCGGGGGGCGCGACGGTGGTCGCGGCCGGCGGCGCGGAAGGGGTGGCTCCGGGCCGCCGGTCAGCTTAAGGCGCTGCTCAGGCGAGTGTGGCGACCAGTACGGCCTTGATGGTGTGCAGCCGGTTCTCCGCCTCGTCGAAGACGACCGAGTGCGCGGACTCGAAGACCTCGTCCGTGACCTCGAGAGAGTCCAGGCCGTGGGCCTCGAAGATCTCCTGGCCGACCTCGGTGCCCAGGTCGTGGAAGGCCGGCAGGCAGTGCAGGAACTTCACGTCCGGGTTGCCGGTGGCGTGCAGGACGTCCATGGTCACCGCGTACGGGGACAGCGCGGCGATCCGCTCGGCCCACACGTCCTTGGGCTCGCCCATGGAGACCCAGACGTCCGTGGCGACGAAGTCGGCGCCGCGGACGCCCTCGTCCAGGACCTCGGTGAGGGTGACGCGTGCCCCGCTGGCCCCGGCGAGCTCGCGGGCCTTGTCGACGATCTCCTGGGCGGGCCAGTAGGCCTTGGGGGCGACGATGCGCACGTCCATGCCGAGCAGGGCGCCGGTGACCAGGTAGGAGTTGCCCATGTTGAAGCGGGCGTCGCCGAGGTAGGCGAAGGAGATCTCCGGCAGGGGCTTGGTGCTGTGCTCGGTCATGGTGAGGACGTCGGCGAGCATCTGGGTGGGGTGCCAGTCGTCGGTGAGGCCGTTGTAGACGGGCACACCGGCGTGGGCGGCCAGCTCCTCGACCTTCCGCTGGCTGTCACCGCGGTACTCGATGCCGTCGAACATCCGCCCGAGGACGCGGGCGGTGTCCTTCACCGACTCCTTGTGGCCGATCTGCGAGCCCGACGGGTCCAGGTACGTGGTCGAGGCGCCCTGGTCGGCGGCGGCGACCTCGAAGGCGCAGCGGGTGCGCGTGGAGGTCTTCTCGAAGATCAGCGCGATGTTCCTGCCCCGCAGGTACGGTGTCTCGTTCCCGGCCTTCTTGGCCGCCTTCAGCTCCGCGGCCAGCTCGACCAGGCCGCGGAACTCGTCCGCGGTGAAGTCGGTCTCCTTGAGGAAGTGGCGGCCGGCGAGGGCGGTCGGGACTGTCGCCATGGGGGCGCTCCAGAGGTACAGGGACAGGGACTTCTGGAAGTGTATACGAACTTCTGAATTTATATACAGCCTGTTCTCTCCGGACCGCGCCCCGCTCCCCCTCCCTCGAACGGCGTCCCGTTCCGCTAGACGGCGTCCCGTTCCACCGGGCAGCTCATGCAGCGCGGCCCGCCCCGGCCCCGGCCCAGTTCGCTGCCCGGGATCTCGATCACCTCGATGCCCTGCTTGCGCAGATGGGTGTTGGTGGTGACGTTGCGCTCGTAGGCGACGACGACGCCCGGCTCGACGGCCAGCACGTTGCAGCCGTCGTCCCACTGCTCGCGCTCGGCCGCGTGGACGTCCTGCGTCGCGGTCAGGACGCGGATCTCGCCCAGTCCGAGCGCGGCGGCGATCGCGCGGTGCATGTGCTCGGGCGGATGGTCGGTGACCTTCAGCTCCTTCTCCCCCACACCCGGCTCGATGGTGTACGAACGGAGCATGCCGAGCCCGGCGTACTGGGTGAAGGTGTCTCCGTCGACCATCGTCATCACGGTGTCGAGGTGCATGACGGCCCGCCGCTTGGGCATGTCGAGGGCCACGATCGTGCGCGCCGAGCCGGCCGCGAACATCTTGTGGGCGAGCATCTCCACGGCCTGCGGGGTGGTCCGCTCGCTCATGCCGATGAGCACGGCGCCGTTGCCGATGACCAGCACGTCCCCGCCCTCGATGGTGGACGGGTAGTCGGCCTGTCCCTCGGACCACAGGGGGAAGGTCTCGTCGCGGAAGAGGGGGTGGTGCCGGTAGATCGCCTCGAAGTGGACCGTCTCGCGCTGCCGGGCGGGCCAGCGCATGGCGTTGATGGAGACGCCGTCGTAGATCCAGGCCGAGGTGTCGCGGGTGAAGAGGTGGTTGGGCAGCGGTCCCAGCAGGAAGTCGTCCAGCTCCATCACGTGGAAGCGCACGGAGGCCGGCTCCGTGTGCGCCTCCAGGAACTCCCGCTTGGTCATGCCGCCGACCAGGACCTCGGCCAGCTCGGGGGCGGGCAGGGTCTCGAAGGCGGCCCTCAGGTGGTCCGTGGCCAGCACTCCGTACTCCTTCTCGTCGAAGACCCGGTCCAGGACGAGCCGCCGGGCCTCCGGGACCTGGAGGGTCTCGGTGAGCAGGTCGCCGAAGAGGTGCACCTCGACCCCGCGGTCGCGGAGCACGTCGGCGAACCCGTCGTGCTCGGCGCGCGCCCGGCGCACCCAGAGCACGTCGTCGAAGAGAAGGGCGTCCTTGTTGCTGGGGGTGAGCCTTTTGAGCTCCAGATCCGGCCGGTGCAGGATGACGCGGCCAAGCCGCCCGGCCTCGGAGTCGACGTGGAATCCCATGTCTCCATCCTGACCATTCGGGCGCGCGTTCACCCCCCGCTCGCGCGGACCCGTGTGCGGTGTTCCCGGCCGGCCCTTCGCGGGCGGCCGGCCGGGAACAGGGTCACAGCCGCGGGTCGACCGGCTCGGACTCCAGCGCGAGGACGCCGAAGACCGCCTCGTGCACCCGCCACAGCGGCTCGCCGTCCGCGAGCCGGTCCAGGGCCTCCAGGCCGAGGGCGTACTCGCGGATCGCCAGGGACCGCTTGTGGTTCAGGAACCGCTGCCGCAGCCGGGCCAGGTTCTCGGGGCGCGTGTACTCGGGGCCGTAGACGATCCGCAGGTACTCGCGGCCCCGGCACTTGATGCCGGGCTGCACCAGGCGGCCCTTCCCGTCCCGGACGACGGCGTCCACGGGCTTGACGACCATGCCCTCGCCGCCGCGGCCGGTCATCTCCAGCCACCAGTCGGTGCCGGCGCGCACCGACTCGGCGTCGCCGGTGTCGACGTACAGCCGCCGGGTGGTCCGCAGCAGGCCGGTGCCGTCGTGCTCGACGAGCCGGTCGACGAGGGCGAGCTGCTCGTCGTGCGGCAGGGCGGCCAGGCTGCGGCCCTGGACGGCGAGGAGCTGGAACGGGGCCAGGCGGACGCCGTCCAGGCCGTCGGTGGTCCAGCAGTACCGGCGGTAGGCGTCGGTGAAGGCGGCGGCGTCGGCAAAGCGGGCGCGCTGGCGGGCGAGCAGCTCGCCGACGTCGACGCCCCGCGCCGCCGCGCCCTCCAGGGCGGCCAGGGCGCCCGGGAGGACCGCGCCGGAGGCGGCGCCGACGGCGGCGTACTGGGAGCGCAGCAGCCCGGAGGCCTTCAGCGACCACGGCATCAGCTCGGCGTCCAGCAGCAGCCAGTCGGTGGACAGTTCGTCCCACAGGCCGGACTCGCCGATCGCCGTGCGCAGCCGGGCGAGGACCGACTCGGTGACGGACGCGTCGTCGAAGAACGGGCGGCCGGTGCGGGTGTAGAGGGACCCGGTGGGGCCCTCCACGCCGAAGCGGCGGCTCGCCGTCTCCGCGTCGCGGCACACCAGGGCCACCGCCCGCGAGCCCATGTGCTTCTCCTCGCACACGACCCGCGCCACCCCGTCGGCGGCGTACTGCGCGAACGCCTCCGCCGGGTGCTCCAGGTAGCCGTCCACGCCCGAGGTGGCGGTCGGCGCCATGGTCGGCGGGAGGTACGGCAGCAGCCGGGGGTCGGTCGCGAAGCGGCTCATGACCTCCAGGGCCGCCGCCCCGTTCTCCTCGCGCACGGTGATCCGGCCCGCGTGCCGGGTCTCCACCACCCGGCGCCCCTGCACGTCCGCCAGGTCCAGCGGCCGGCCGTCGTGCCCGCCGGGCGCCTCGGTGCGCAGCGGCCTGGCCGGCTCGTACCAGACCCGCTCGGCGGGTACGTCGACCAGCTCGCGCTCCGGCCAGCGCAGCGCGGTGAGCCTGCCGCCGAAGACGGCGCCGGTGTCCAGGCAGATGGTGTTGTTGAGCCAGGTCGCCTCGGGGACGGGGGTGTGCCCGTAGACGACGGCGGCGCGACCCCGGTAGTCCTCGGCCCAGGGGTAGCGCACGGGCAGGCCGAACTCGTCGGTCTCGCCGGTGGTGTCGCCGTACAGGGCGTGGCTGCGGACCCGGCCTGAGGTGCGGCCGTGGTACTTCTCCGGCAGACCGGCGTGGCAGACCACGAGCCGGCCGCCGTCGAGGACGTAGTGGCTGACCAGGCCGTCGATGAACTCCCGCACCTCGGCGCGGAACTCCTCGCTCTCGCCGTCCATCTGGGCGATGGTCTCGGCGAGTCCGTGGGTGTGCTGGACCTTGCGTCCCTTGAGGTACCGGCCGTACTTGTTCTCGTGGTTGCCCGGGACGCACAGCGCGTTGCCCGATTTCACCATCGTCATCACACGCCGCAGCACGCCGGGGCTGTCCGGGCCGCGGTCGACGAGGTCGCCGACGAAGACGGCGGTGCGGCCCTCGGGGTGGACGCCGTCGGCGTAGCCGAGCTTGCCGAGCAGCGCCTCCAGTTCGGCGGAGCAGCCGTGGACGTCGCCGATGATGTCGAAGGGGCCGGAGAGGTGGGTGAGGTCGTTGTACCGCTTCTCGGTGACGACGGTGGCGTGCTCGATCTCCTCGGTGCCGCGCAGCACGTGCACCTTGCGGAAGCCCTCGCGCTCCAGGTGGCGCAGGGAGCGGCGGAGTTCGCGGGTGTGGCGCTGGACGACCCGGCGGGGCATGCCGGCGCGGTCGGCGCGGGTGGCGTTGCGCTCGGCGCAGACCTGCTCGGGCACGTCGAGGACGATGGCGATGGGCAGCACGTCGTGCCGCTTGGCCAGCTCGATCAGCTGACGCCGGGCGTCCTGCTGCACGTTGGTCGCGTCCACGACGGTGCGGCGGCCGGCGGCGAGGCGCTTGCCGGCGATGTAGTGCAGGACGTCGAAGGCGTCCCGGCTGGCGCTCTGGTCGTTCTCGTCGTCGGCGACCAGGCCCCGGCAGAAGTCGGAGGAGATGACCTCGGTGGGCTTGAAGTGCCGTGCGGCGAAGGTGGACTTGCCGGAGCCGGAGGCGCCGACGAGCACGACGAGGGAGAGGTCGGTGACGGGGAGGGAGCGGGCCCGTACGGTGGCGGCGGTGGTGCCGGTGGTGCCGGTGGTGGTCATGCGGCCTTCGCCTCCTTCTCGTTGTTCTCGTCGGTGGTGGTCAGGGTGAACACGGCCATCTGGGTGGGCGGGCCCACCTCGGGGTCGTCGGGGCCGACGGGGCGGAACCCCACGCCGTAGCCGTGCCGTTCGGCGGCCTTCTCCGCCCAGGCGCGGAACTCCTCGCGGGTCCACTCGAAGCGGTGATCGCGGTGGCGGACGTGGCCGGCCGGGAGGGACTCCCAGCGCACGTTGTACTCCACGTTCGGCGTGGTGACGACGACGGTGCGGGGGCGGGCCGCACCGAAGACGGCGTACTCCAGGGCGGGCAGCCTCGGCGGGTCGACGTGCTCGATCACCTCGCTGAGCACGGCGGCGTCGTAGCCCTTCAGGCGCTTGTCGGTGTAGGCGAGGGAGCCCTGGAAGAGCTGCACCCGTGCCGCCTGCCGCTCGCCCATGCGGTCCAGCTTCAGCCGCCGGGAGGCGATGGTCAGGGCCCGCACCGACACGTCCACGCCGGTGATCCCGGTGAACCGCGGGTCCCCCAGCAGCTCGCGCACCAGGTGGCCCTCGCCGCAGCCGAGGTCCAGGACCCGGGCGGCGGCGCTGTCGCGGAGCGCGGTGAGGATCGCCTCGCGGCGCTGCACGGCGAGGGGCGTGGGCTTCTCCTCGGTCTCCGGGGCCGCCTCCCGCGCGACGGCGTTGTCGATCTCCTCGACCTCGCTGTCGTCGGCCTCGGCCAGCCGGACCAGCTCCAGCCGCTCCATGGCCTCGCGCGTCAGCGACCAGCGGCGGGACAGGTAGCGGCTGGTGATCAGCTTCTGCTCGGGGTGGCCGGGCAGCCAGCCCTCACCGGCCCGCAGCAGCTTGTCGACCTCGTCCGGGGCGACCCAGTAGTGCTTGGCGTCGTCGAGCACCGGGAGGAGGACGTAGAGGTGGCGCAGGGCCTCGGCGAGGGTGAGGGCCGCCGACTCCAGTACGAGGCGCACGTACCGGGAGTCGCCCCACTCGGGGAACTCGGTGTCCAGCGGGACGGCCTCGGCGTCCACCGTCCAGCCGAGCGGTTCGAAGAGGCGCCGGACCAGGTCGGGGCCGCCGCGGGCGGGCAGAGCGGGCACCTCGACGCGCAGCGGGAGCGGCTCGGCGGCGCGCTCGGGGCGTGCCTTGCACACGCCGCGCAGCGCGCTGGAGAAGACGTTGCTCAGCGCGACGGCGAGGAGGGAGGAGGCCGCGTAGGGGCGGTCGTTGACGTACTGCGCGAGTGCCGCGTCGGGGGCGCCGCTCCGGCCCTTGCCCTTGCCGCGCCTCACCAGCGCCACCGCGTCGACCTCCAGCAGCAGCGCCGCCGTGCAGCGCTGCTCCTCCGCCTCGGGGTAGAACACGTGGGCCGTGCCGAAGGAGGTGGTAAACGCCTGCGCCTTGTCGGGGTGCTTGTGCAGCAGGAAGCCGAGGTCGGTCGCGGGGCGTTCGGGGGTGCCGGTGGTGGTGACGGTCAGGAACATGCGGAGGGCCTCTCCGGCTGGACGGACACGACTCGCCGCCGTACGCGAGAGCCCCCAGGAAGGGTGATCCTGGGGGCTCGGCAGGACGACGGTCACACCATCGCACGGCGCCTGTGGGAGGCGCCTGTGTTTATCGCGGGGCTGGTCAGGACAGCTGCGTCTGCACCTGGGAGGAGATCAGCTCCAGGTGGTCCAGGTCGTCGAGGTCGAGGACCTGGAGGTAGATCCGCTGGGCGCCTACGGCGGCGTAGCGGCCGATCTTGTCGACGACCTCGGCCGGGGAGCCGGCGAGGCCGTTGGCCTTCAGCTCGTCGACCTCGCGGCCGATGACGGCGGCCCGGCGGGCGACCTCGGCGTCGTCCTTGCCGACGCAGACGACGAGGGCGTTGGAGTAGGTCAGCGCGTCGGCGCCGCGCCCGGCGGCCTCGGCGGCGGCCCGCACCCGGGCGAACTGGCGCTCGGTGTCCTCGATCGAGGCGAAGGGGATGTTGAACTCGTCGGCGTACCGGGCGGCGAGTCGCGGGGTGCGGGTGGCGCCGTGGCCGCCGATGAGCACGGGGACCTTCGCCTGCGCCGGCTTGGGCAGCGCGGGCGAGTCGGTGAGGTCGTAGAACTCGCCGTGGAAGTCGAAGGTCTTGCCGACCTCCGTGGCCCACAGGCCGGTGACGATGGCCAGCTGTTCCTCGAGGCGGGCGAACTTCTCCTTGGGGAAGGGGATGCCGTACGCCTTGTGCTCCTCCTCGAACCAGCCTGCGCCCAGGCCCAGTTCGACGCGGCCGCCGGACATCTGGTCGACCTGCGCGACCTGGATGGCGAGCACGCCGGGGAGCCGGAAGGTGCCGGCGGTCATGAGCGTGCCGAGGCGGATGCGCTTGGTCTCGCGGGCGAGGCCGGCGAGGGTGATCCAGGCGTCGGTGGGGCCGGGCAGACCGTCCACGGCGCCCATGCGGAGGTAGTGGTCGCTGCGGAAGAAGGCGTCGAAGCCGAGGTCCTCGGTGGCCTTCGCCACGGTGAGCAAGGTGTCGTAGGTCGCCCCCTGCTGGGGCTCGGTGAAGATACGGAGTTCCATGCCCTCCATCCTGCCCGGTCGGGGGGAGTGCGCCGGACAGGCACCCGGGAAGCGCGGCGCATGTCCACCGGTCCGGTGCCGGGGCGGCGCGGTTCCGGGGTTGCCCCACTACCCCGCTTCTCGCCGTGGTGACGCCGTGGCCCGGTCGGACTGCGCCGTGGCCCGGCCGGACTGCGCCGTGGCCCGGCCGGACTGCGCCGTGGCCCGGCCGGACGGGGGCGCGGCCCGGTCGGACGAGGTCACGGGCCGGGGCGGTAATATCGCGCGCCGCTCCGGTGGCGCCGCGGACCGGCCGGGTGCCTTGGCGTCCCGGTCCGCCAGTTTGCGCAGCATCTCCCGGACCCGGTCCCGGGATTCGTCCGCCGCGTCGATGGCCTCCATGCACTGCCAGTACGTGCTCTCGTCGTCCATCGCACAGGCGATGCCGACGAGGGCGATGCCGACCTCGCCGAGGAGGGCGCCGAGGCCCGCCAAGGCCTGGCGCGCGTCCCCCAGTTCGGTGAGCTGGGCGGCGCGCAGCTCACCCGGGGCCAGCTCCGGGGTGCGCAGCACTCCGCAGCCGCGGCCCGCCAGTTCGGTCAGCCCCAGTGCCTCGTCGCGCAGTTCGGGCGGTCCGTGGACCGCCAGCCGGCTGCCGATCGCCTGGGCGAGGGCCTGGGCCTGCCACACCTCCGTCAGGATCTGAGACACCTCGCCGCCGGCGGCCAGGGCACGCCCGCTCGTCACGATGAGCCGCACCGCGTCCATGCGTTGCCCCCGTCTGTCCCGACGCGCTCACGACGCGTCCGCCCGAACTCCCTTGTCCACTACCCAGAGTGAAGTGATATGGGAAGAAAAGATAGAGGTAGACGGAAATTCTCGGACAACTATGGGAGTCATGGCGCTTTGTCGACTTCGTAGAGTGATATCGGAGCATGTCACTCCTCTTTCTCGTCCCCTCCCTCCCGCCGGGGCGGCCGGCCGGCACGTCCGGGCGCGGGGAAGCGGGCCTCGTTGCGGTCGATCTTGGCGTCCAGGGCGGCGAGCGGATCGACGCCGAGCACCTCGCAGAACTGGAGCAGGTACGCCAGCACGTCGGCGACCTCGTCCCGCACCCGGTGCGCGGTGACCGGGTCGTCCATGACGCGGGCCGACTGCTCGGGCGTCAGCCACTGGAAGATCTCCTGGAGTTCGGAGGCCTCCACGCTGAGGGCGGCGACGAGGTTCTTCGGGGTGTGGTACGGCTGCCAGTCCCGCGCGGCGGCGAACTCGGCCAGCCTGCGGCGCAGCGCGGCCAGATCGGGAACGGGGGAAGGGGCGGGGGAAGAGCCGGGAGAAGCATCGGGGTGCTCGGTCACGGCTCCAGGTGTACCACCGTGACGCCCTCCGTCCCCTCCGCCCAGGAGGCGTCCGCGACGGCACCGACGAGCCGGATGTGGCCGCGGTCGCACATCCTGGCCGCCAGCGCGAGCAGTTCGGCGCGCTGGTGCGCGTCCAGCCCGCGGTCGAGACCGTCGGCGAGGACGGTGAGGGCCTGCAGCGCGGCGGGCACCTCGCCGGCCGGGTCGACCTCCAGGACCCCGGGGCCGGTGAACAGCACGAGGGCGAGGGCGAGGTAGCGCAGTTCACCGTAGCCGAGCCGCGCGAGACCGGTGCGGACGCCGTCCCCCCGGTCCAGCAGCGCCCGGACCACCCCGCCGGTGCCCGGTTCGGCCAGGACGTCGGCGACGGGTCCCGCGCATCCGGTGCGTACGGCGGCGACGAACTGGGCGTGCCGCCGCCCGCACTCGGCCCGGGTGCGCCACAGGACGTCGGCGAGGTTGTCGCAGCCGCCGAGCAGCCGGCCGGACCCGACGGGCACGGGTGCCCGCATCCGGCCGGGGCGCGGGTCGCAGGGGAAGACGGACCGCAGGGCGACCACGGCCTGTTCGGCCGCCGCCAGCACTCTGCGCTGTCCGTCCGTCTTGCCGGCCACGCGCAGCGGCAGCAGTGCGGTGCCGAGCCGGTCGTCGGGCAGCGGGGCGCGGGTCACCGGCGCCGTCCCGGCCGTGTGCCAGGCGGCCTGCACGGTGCGCCGGCCCGGGTCGCGCAGGGCGGTCTGCAGCAGGACGAGTCCGCCCGCCACCAGCCGTTCCCCCACGATGCGCAGGTCGGGTTCCGCCTGTACGGCCACGTCGAGCCGTACCGGGCCCTCGGGGCCGTCGACCGTGCAGCCGATGCGGAACCCGCGGCGCCGCTGGGCGTCGGGCCGGGCCCGCTCGGGGACGCAGGCGAGCGGGTCGGGGAAGACCTCGCCGAGTTCCGCGCCGCCGCCGAGCCTTGCCAGTGCCTCGTACGCGCGCAGCGCACTGGTCTTGCCGCAGCCGCTGGGGCCGGCGAGCAGGGTGAGCGGTGCGAGCGGGATCTCGGCACGCCGGTGCCGGGCGAAGGCGGACAGCCGCAGCTCCGTGACGCGCGGTCGGGCCGGGTACGGCGGGGCGGGAACGGCGGGCGCCGGCGTGGACACGGACGGCGCGGACGGCGCGGGCAACGCGGTCGGCGCGGACACGGACGGCGCAGGGGGGACGGCCATGTGCGGACCGTAGGGCTCCGCCCGCCCGCGGAACCGTTCCGCCTGCGCGGCGTTCCTACGATCGGGGGACGGGCGGTCAGGTGACGGACGTCCGTCACACGTCGGAGGCGATCCTCACCGCTCGTGGTGGGAGCCGGCGGCGCCGGGTGCGGGACCGCCGTCCTCGGCGCGGGCGCCGGACCGCGGTGCCCGGGCGGCCCTCGGGGGTCCGCCCGGGGCCGCCGTCACATCCCCGGCACCCCTGCCGCGCCCTCCATCAGGCCGTTCACCTCGGTTCCGGACGGGGTCAGCAGGAACACGTTGCGGTCGACCCGGTGCATGCCGCTGGCCAGGCCGAAGACGACGCCTGTGCTGAAGTCCAGGACGCGTTTGGCGACCTCTGTCTCGGCGTTGGTCAGGTCCAGGAGGACCGGGATGCCGGACATCAGTGTCTCGGCGACCTCGCGGGCGTCCGCGAAGACGTTGACCCTCAGGACGACGAAACGGCGGCGTGTCTCCGTCTCCGCCTCCGGCATCGCGCGATGCCCGACCGAGGACGGCCAGGCGTCGCGCCCGCGCAGCGGAACGACCTGGGCGAGCCCTTCCCATTGCTCATCGGTGACGTCGTAGCTGCTCACCGGCTCCCCCGTTTTCACTCGCCTTCAATGCGTGCACCAGCCAATTCTTACGCCACCTCACCCGTTCGGCCCAACAGCGACACGGGCGGCGACCGTCCAGCGGCCGCCGTGAGGGGGGTGGGGGAACGACGGGGGCGGGGGGGGGGGGGGGGGGGGGGGGGGGGGGGGGGGGGGGCGGGGGGGGGGCGGGGGCCGGCGCGGGGGGGGCGCGGCGCGGC
>NZ_JBIAHR010000007.1:0-8629 GCF_042870695.1 Streptomyces sp. NPDC006384 | reverse complement strand
ACCCCCACCCGCGGGCGGTTGGGGGGGGTGCTCCCCCCGGGGCGCCGGGCCGGGCCCCGCCCCCCCCCGACTCCTCGGCGCCCCCCCCGCGGCCCCCGAGGCCGTGCCGCTCAGCTCGCGGAGTCGCTGTACTCCACGTCCGCGTCCCGGGCCGGTGCCGGCCCGTCCCCGGGCCGGTGCTGCGCGGCGGCGCGGCGGCCGGGCAGGACGGCGAGGACGATCAGGGTGCCGGCGGCCATGATGATCCCGCCGATCATGCTGGTCTGCGCGACGCCGTGGGCGAAGGCCTCGTGGACGGCGTCGGCCAGGGCCTGGGCCTGCCGCGGTCCGGCCGACGGGGTCTTCGCGATCTGCTCGGCGACCGCGAGTCCGCCGCCGACGGAGTCCTGGGCGGTGTCGAGCGCGGCGGCCGGGAGCCGGTTGCCCACCAGGTCGCCCAGTTCGTCGCGGTAGGCGGTGCCGAGCAGGGAGCCGAGGACGGCGATGCCGAGCGAGCCGCCGAGCTCCAGCGCGGTGTCGTTGGCGCCGCCGCCGACGCCGAGTTCGCTCTCCGGGAAGGACCCCATGATGGTGTCGGTGGCCGGGGAGACGCTGAGGCCGATGGCGAGGCCGAGCAGCAGCATCGGGGCGAGGAAGTCGCCGTACGTCGAGTCCTTCTCGATCAGGACGAGCAGGAGGACGCCGGCGGTGCCGATCACCATGCCGGACCCGACCAGGGCCTTCACGCCCAGCTTCGGCGTCAGCCGCCCGGTGACGGCGGCGCCGACGAACACGGCCCCGGCCAGCGGCAGCAGCCGTACGCCGGTCTCCAGGGCGCCGTAGCCGAGGACGAACTGGAGGAACTGGGTGGAGTAGTAGATGGCGCCGTAGGTGCCGAAGAAGAAGAACAGCACGGCCAGCATCGAGCCGCTGAACGGCCGCTGCAGGAACCTGCGCACGTCCAGCATGGGGTGCGGGTGGCGCAGCTCCCAGGCGACGAAGGCCACAAGGCCGACGACGGCGACGACGGCCGCGGCGACGGGGCCCGCGCCCCAGCCGAAGTGCGGGCCCTCGATGGTCGCGTAGACCAGGCTGCCGACGGAGACGATGGAGAGCAGGCCGCCCACGTAGTCGATGCGGCCCATGCCGGCCGCCCGGGACGGCGGTACGAGGAGCAGCGCGCCGACGACGGCGAGGACCGCGATGGGGACGTTGACCAGGAAGGTCGAGCCCCAGGAGTGGTCGCCGAGCAGCCAGCCGGCGACCAGCGGGCCGACGGCGATGGCGAGTCCGGAGGTGGCGGTCCAGGCCGTGATGGCGCGGGCCCGCTCGCCCCTCGGGAACATCGCGACCAGCAGGGACAGCGTGGCCGGCATGACGACGGCGGCGCCGACGCCCATGATCGCCCGGGCCGCGATGACCAGGCCGGTCTCGTGGACCAGGCTGCCCATCACCGAGCCGCCGGCGAAGACGACCAGGCCGGCGATGAGGGCGCCGCGGCGGCTGTACTTGTCGCCGATCGCGCCCAGCACCAGCATCAGCGCGGCGTACGGGACGGTGTAGCCGTCGATGACCCACTGCAGGTCGCTGCTGCTCAGGCCCAGGTCGGTGGTCATGGCCGGGGCGGCCACGATCAGGGACGTGTTGGCCATGACGACGATCAGCAGGCTGAGACACAGCACGATCAGGGCCCACCAGCGCCGTGGGTACGGCCCGGTCATCTTCTCGACGGGTGTGGTGGCCAGTAGGGGCATGGGGGCTCCCGGGTACGAGGACGACTCTTAATTGCCCATCGGTGTGCAGACTGGCGTCAGGTTAGTTTCTTGCCCACTCATGTGCAAAACACGTCGTCGAGGTACCCGCGGGCCCCCTCCGTACGCACCCGGATCCCGCGAGCGGCGGGAGCGCGAGGGCGACCACGGGGGCGTAGAGCGACCACGGGGGGCATGGATCGGCACGGACGCGGCAAGGGCGGCGCACCCTTGCGGGCGGCGAGGGGAGGAGGGCCGGATGTCCGGCGGAGCAGCGCCGGACATCCGGCGCGTGCACGGCTCAGGGGCGACCGGTCCTCCGGCCGGGGACGCACCCCGGCACGGCCGGGGCCGGCAGGATCCGGCGCTGCCGGGGCCGGACGTCAGTCCTCGGCCGCGGGCCTCACGGGCACCGTCGGGGCCACGGCCTCGACCACGGCACGGGCCCGGTCGTACGGCATCCCGGCCGCGACCAGGACGGCGACGACGGCCCGGGTGCCGTCGTCCTCCAGCGCACCCGTGTTGACCTGCTCCAGCAGGGCGACGATCATCGCCTCCAGGCCGGTGCTCAGCACCGCGGGCGGCAGGTGGGTGGGGAACGTGCCGTCCCGCTGACCGCGCTCCAGGATGGCGGTCACCTCGGCGCGGGCCGGGGTGAGGATCTCCGCCACGCGGTCCGCGCCCAGGTCGTGCCGGGCCAGCGCCAGCAGCATCCGGTAGCGGTCACCGACGGGCCACATCAGCAGCATGAAGTACGCGAGTGCCCGCTCGGCCGGCTCGTCGGGTCCGGCCCCGCGGCCGGCCGAGGCCATCGTGGCGTGGATCACCTCGGAGGCCTCCTCCGCGAGCGCCTCCAGCAGCGCCGCGCGCCCCGGGAAGTGCCCGAAGAGCGTGCGCCGTACGACGCCTGCGGCCCGTGCCAGTTCCTCCAGCGTGGTGTCCGGGTTCCGCCCGAGCTCACGGCGCGCCGTCGCCAGGATGCGGGCCCGGTTGGAGCGCGCGTTGCGTCGCTGCGGCTCGCGGGCCACGGGCTTGGACACGGGGAACCTCGGCGGATCGGTGCGGTACGTGAACGGCGGGAGACGGCAGGGGACGGCGGGCGTCCATTCTGGCACGGAGGGCGGCCCCGGCCCCGTCCGGCCGGGGTGGGGGCCGGAGTCGGGCACGCCCGGCCGGAACCGCCCCCGGCCGGGGTGAATCAGTCCAGGCAGAACTCGTTGCCCTCGGGGTCGGTCATGACGATGAAGCCGGTGCTCATCGGCGGCTCGGGTTCGAAGCGGCGCACCCGCTTCGCCCCCAGGGCGACGAGCCGGTCGCACTCGGCCTCGAGCGCCGCCATCCGCTCTTCCCCCTGCAGTCCCGGGGCCGCCCGGACGTCGAGGTGGACGCGGTTCTTGCCGGCCTTCTCCTCCGGCACCCGCTGGAAGAACAGCCGGGGGCCGTGCCCCTCGGGGTCCTCGACGGCCGATCTGGTGTTGCGCTGCTCCTCGGGCACGCCGATGCGCTCGAGGAAGTCGTCCCACGCGGCCAGCGGGTCGGCGCCCTCGGGGAGGTCGACCCCGGGCGGGCCCGGGTGGACGTATCCCATCACCTCGCACCAGAAGAGCGACAGCGCCCGGGGGTCGTGGGCGTCGAAGGTGATCTGGATGTGGCGGCTCATCGGTTGCTCCGTCCTGTGGCGGTTGACGACCTCCGGGGCATCCTGACACCCCTCTAGGTCAGAAGCTGTCCTTTTTCACCGGCCGACCGGTCCCGCCGCCCCGCCCGGCCCCGTCCGCCCGCCCGGCCCGCCCCGAACGCCGTACGGCGGCGGCCGCCGCGAGCACCGCGCCGACGGCCACGACCGCCAGTCCGCGCAGCCACACCCCGGCCTCGATCTGCGTGGCCGGCACGGCGCAGGACGCGATGCCCAGCACCGGCAGCACGGTCGGGGCCCGGAAGTGGTCGGCGTCGCCCGGGTCGCGGCGCAGCACCAGCACCGCGGTGTTGACCATGAGGAAGACCACGAGCAGCAGCAGGACCAGGGTGGACGCGAGGGTGGCGACGGAGCCGGTGAGCGCGAGGAGCATCGCCGGCAGCGTGGTGGCCGCGATCGCCGCCCACGGCGTACGGCGGCCCGGCAGCACCTTGGTCAGCGCGGCGGGCAGCAGCCCGTCCCTGGCCATGCCGTAGGCGAGGCGGGAGGACATGATGCCGGTGAGCAGCGCGCCGTTGGCCACGGCGACGAGCGCGATCGCGCCGAACAGGCGGGTGGGCACCCCGCCCGCCTCCCGGACGACCTCCAGCAGCGGCCCGCTCGAGGAGGCCAGCCGGTCCGTCGGCACCGCCACCGACGCGGCGACGCCGACGAGCACGTACACGGCCCCCGCGGTGGCGAGGGCGCCGAACAGGGCGCGCGGGTAGGAGCGCCGGGGGTCGCGGGTCTCCTCGGCGACGTTCACCGAGGTCTCGAACCCGACGAAGGAGTAGTAGGCGAGCACCGAGCCGCTCAGCACGGCCGCCGCGGCGCCCTTCTCCGGGGTGCCCAGCCGGGTGAGACGCCCCACGTCGCCGTCGCCGCGCAGCAGCAGCCAGGCGCCGAGGGCGACGACGACGGCCAGGCCGCCGACCTCGACGACGGTGGCGACGACGTTGGCGCGGGTGGACTCCTTGATGCCGCGCGCGTTGACCAAGGCGAGCAGCGCGAGGAACACCACGGCGACGAGCGCCACGGGCAGCGTCACGAAGTCCGACAGGTAGTCGCCGCCGAAGCCGCGGGCGAGGGCCGCCACGGAGACGATGCCGGCGGCCAGCATGCAGAAGCCCGCGACGAATCCGGCGAACGGCCCGAAGGCGCGCGTCGCGTAGTGGGAGGCGCCGCCCGCCCTCGGGTACTTCGTCGCCAGCTCGGCGTAGGAGGCGGCGGTCAGCAGCGCCAGCAGCAGGGCGACGAGCAGCGGCACCCACACCGCTCCCCCGGCGTCGGCCGCGACCTGGCCGACCAGGACGTAGACGCCGGCGCCGAGCACGTCGCCCAGGATGAAGAAGTACAGCAGCGGTGTCGTCAGCGCCCGCTCGAGCGCCGTTCCCTCCCGGGCCCCCGCCTCCTCCCCCGCCCCCGTCACTGCCGCCACCTGCGTCGATCCGCTGTTCCCGACTCGTCTCGCCATACCGCCCCGTGTCCCCCGCCCCGCGCGAAGCACGCTCGGCCACCGGCCACCAGCGGCGCGTGACGCACGTCACAAAGCACCCGTGTCACGAACGGGAGGCCTGCTTCCATCCCCTGGTCGTCAGCAGCCGCAGGAAGAAGGAAGGCAGAACGATGAACGCAGCGAACGAGACCCGCACGACGGCCCCCCACCGTGTCCTGGTCCTCGGAGCCGGCTACGCGGGACTGTCCGCCGCGATCCAGCTCGCGGCCCGCGACGGGCGGCGTGAGGACGTGGAGGTGACCCTGGTGAACGGCTCGGACCGGTTCACCGAGCGGCTGCGGCTGCACATGGCCGCGACCGGACAGCCGCTCGCCGAGCTGGACATCCCGGAGCTGCTGGCCGGCACGGGGGCGCGGTTCGTACGCGGCTGGGTGACGGCGGTGGACGCGGAGGCGAGGACGGTGCGCGTGGACGACGACCGGGTGCTGGCCTACGACACGCTCGTGTACGGGCTCGGAGCCGTGGCCGACACCTCCGCGGTGCCGGGCGTCGCCGAGCACGCCTACACCCTGGACGGCGCCCAGGACGCGCAGGCGCTGGCCGACCGGCTGTCCCGGCTGGGCTCGGGCACCGTGGTGGTCGCCGGCAGCGGACTGACCGGTGTCGAGTCGGCGGCGGAGATCGCCGAGACGTACCCGGGGCTGGACGTCGTCCTGCTGGGCCGGGAGGAGCCCGGCGCCGCCATGACCCCGAAGGCCGGGGCGTATCTGCGCGCCGCGCTCGACCGGCTCAGCGTCCGGGTGCGCACCGGGGCGGAGGTGGTGAAGGTGCGGCCCGGCGCGGTCGACCTGGCGGGCGGGGAGAGCATCGCCGCCGACGCCGTCCTGTGGACCTGCGGGACCCGGGTGTCGCCGCTGGCGTCCGCCGCCGGCCTGGAGACCGACGAGCGCGGGCGCGTCGTCACCGACGCCGCGCTGCGGTCCGTGTCGCACCCCGAGGTGTACGCGGTCGGCGACGCGGCCGCGGTCCGCCAGAAGTACGGAGTCATGCACGGCACCTGCCAGAGCGGCATGCCGACCGGGGTGCACGCGGCGCTGTCCATCCGGCGCGTCCTGCGCGGGAAGCAGCCGAAGCCCTTCCGGTTCGGCTACTACCACACCCCGGTGAGCCTGGGCCGCAACGACGCGGTGGTGCAGTTCACACACCCCGACGACAGCCCTCGCCGCATTCACCTGACGGGGCGTACAGCAGTGCGATACAAGGAGACGGTGACCGCATCCCCCTGGCCGACCTGGGCCCGCATGAAGAAGATGCCCGCCTCGGGCGCGTTCTGGCCGCGCGGCGGCCGTTTCACCCGCATCCGGGAGGCGCGGTGACCCACACGCCCGCCACCGCCGGCACCGACGCCGACGGGCAGGTCTTCCACGAGTACCGTTCGCTGCTGTTCTCCGTGGCCTACCGCCTCCTCGGCAGTGCGGCCGACGCCGAGGACGCGGTGCAGGACGCCTGGATCAAGTGGTCGTCCGCCGACCGTTCCCAGGTGGCCGACCCCAAGGCGTACCTGACACGGATCGTGTCGAACCTCGCGCTGGAACGGCTCCGCTCCACCCGGCACAAGCGGGAGACGTACGTCGGCCCGTGGCTGCCCGAGCCCATCCTCACCACCGGTGACACCGCCGACGCGGTCACGGACGCCGAGTCCGTGTCGACGGCGATGCTGGTGGTGCTGGAGACGCTCAGTCCGCTGGAACGCGCGGTGTTCGTGCTGCGGGAGGTCTTCGCCTTCAGCCACGCCGAGATCGCGGAGGCGGTGGAGCGGTCGGAGTCGGCGGTGCGGCAGGCGGCGCACCGGGCCCGCGCGCACGTGCAGGCCCGGCGCCCGCGCTTCAGCACCGACCGGGCACACCAGCGGGCGGCCACCGAACGGTTCCTCGCCGCCGCGACCGGCGGCGACGTCAACGCCCTGATGGAGCTGCTCTCCCCCGACGTCACCCTGTGGACCGACGGCGGCGGCAAGGTCCGTCAGGCCCTGCGCCCGGTCGTGGGGGCGACGACGGTGGCCGGCTGGTTCGCGGCCATCAGCACCGTCACCTACCAGGGCGTCGAGCCCGGCGACATGCGCGCCGAACTCGCCCCGGTCAACGGCGGCGCGGGCATCGTCTTCCGCGGCGCGGGCCGGGTGATCGCCACCCTCACCTTCGACTTCGGCGCCGACGGCCGCATCACCGCCATCCACAACGTGGCCAACCCGGACAAGCTGCGCGCCGTCGCCGAGGGAACCCCGCACGACATCGGCACCGGGGGGCCGGGGCCGGCGGAGGGCTAGGGTCCGCGTGCCCCCGCGGGGCCGGGTGGCCGCCGGCCCCGCGGGGGCACGCCGCGCCGGGTGGCTACGGCACCAGGACGACCTTGCCGACCACGGTGCCGGACTCCGCGAGCCGTACCGCTTCCCCGGCCTCGGCGAGCGGGACGCGGGCGGCGACCTGGGGGACGAGGGCGCCGTCGGCGAGCAGGGCGAAGACCTGGCCCAGGTCCTCGTGGAGCCTGGCGCGGAAGGCGTCGAGCCTGCGCCGCCCGGCCCAGATGTTGTAGAAGTGGGCGCTCCTGCCACCAGGCAGCGCGTTCCACAGCGCCAGGCGGGCGAACAGCTTGAGGACCGGGGCCTTCGAGGAGCCCCGCACGTCGCGGGTCGAGGCGGTGCCGTAGGAGACGAGGGTGCCCCTGGCGGCGAGCAGGCGGTAGGAGGTGACGATGCCCTCGCCGCCGACGTGGTCGAAGACCGCGTCGTATCCCTGCGGGGCGTGTCCGCGCAGCCGGCCCTCCAGGTCGGGGTCCCGGTAGTCGACGGGGACGGCGCCCAGGGTCCGGACGGCGTCGTGATGCCTGGCGGAGGCGGTGCCGACGACCCGGGCGCCGGCGATGCGGGCGAGCTGGACGAGTGTCGAGCCGACGCCGCCGTTCGCGCCGTGCACGAGGACGGTGTGTCCGGGGCGGACCTTGGCGAGGCGGTGGAGCATCTGCCAGGCGGTGATGCCGTTGACCACGAAGGCCTCGGCGTCGGCGGAGTCGACCGGTTCGGGCACCTCGGTCAGGTCGCCGGCGTCGACGGTGACGTGGCTGGCCCAGGCCCCGGTCTTGGTCAGGACCGCGAAGCGCCGACCCAGCAGGCCGCCGGAGACGCCCTCCCCGACGTCGACGGCCCGTCCGACGAGGTCGTAGCCGGGGACGAAGGGGAAGGGCGGCTGGTCGTAGTACTTGCCGCGGCGCATCTGCTGTTCGGCGAAGGAGACGCCGGCGGCCTCCATCGCCAGTACGACCTGTCCGGGGCCGACCGGGCGGGCGGGCCGGGTGCGGACCTGGATGCCGTCCGGTTCGACGATGCCGGGCAGCACCGCTTCGGTGACGGTGGTGGTGGCGGCAGGGGTGCGGGGGCTGTGGTCGTTCATGGCAAGGCTCCTTGTCACGTGCGGGGGCGGTGGGTGCGGGGACGGGGTGCGGGCGGGGCCGTCAGAGAGCGGAGTCCGGGATCCACGAGCCGTGGATCATCGCGGGGACCCGCCGGGGGAGGTGGATGGTGGCGACCGGAGGCACGGTGAGGTCGGAGGCGTCGAGGACGAGCATCCGGGAGGCGTCTGCGTTCAGATCGCTCACGACGGTCAGGAGATAGCCCTCGTCCGTAAGTTGTTAGGCGGCCCGGGAGGGCCGGGTGTGGCTGATAGCTCTCTGCCAGTCGTGGCTCGCGAGGAGTGGCCGCCCGGCTCTCCGGGA
>NZ_JBIAHR010000006.1:199263-357046 GCF_042870695.1 Streptomyces sp. NPDC006384 | reverse complement strand
TCACGGACACCAGAGGGCGTCCGGCAGGAATTGTGGGCCTACCTCGCGGTCCACCACGCGATCCGCCAGTTCGCCCACACAGCCGCCCTTACCCGACCACCGGTAGTGGACACCGACCGTGTCTCCTATCTGAAGTGCGTCCGCATTGTGCGCCGCAGCATCCCTTCCCAGCTCGGAGCTACCGCCACCAAGCTCGCCCGCTCCTTCGCCGACGCCGGGCGGGAGGCACGTGCACGCCTCCTCCCGGCTCGGCGCAGCCGGGACTGCCCACGCGCGATCAAGAAGCCGAACCGCTGGCCTGTGCTGAGGACTCGCGCCAGACGCGGCACCGTGCAACCTGGCCGCTGGGCGCACAACCAGACTTCGAAGCCGAAGAGCACCCGCCGGGCCGGAAGACCAGCCATCAAGGGAACGTAAGCCTTGCACCGCTGCCTTCTGCTTGCCTGACATCCGTAGGGGCCTCAGCTCAGTTGCTGCGCTTGAACCTATTGAGGTCGCAGACGTCCGGGTCGCCCCGGTACTCATAGAGTCGAGGGACTTGCCGACTTCCGTCGACATACAGCCCCGTGCCGTAATAGCCCCCCTCCTCCGAACTGTCCCAGTAGCCGCTGATTTCATGGAACGTCAGCGAGATGGGGAAATCGACGCTGTCAGTGCTGGTCAGCTCCCACGTCCCGTTGCCGTCTCTCTGCTCTGGTGGGCCCTCTGCACCCTCAAGGTCCGTCGGCCACCCCGTCGTCGTGAACGTTCCATCACCCTTGAGGGTCACAGAACGGTCTGCGGCATCTCGATAGGTGCCGACCAGATCCTGACTGGCCAGCCCGCCCGGCCGCTGGCCCTCCCCTGGGCAGGGTGAGTATCGGGCGAAGCACCCTGTCGTGGTCGAGACAGCGGCCAGAGTTAGTGCCCCCACAAGGCCGCCGAGTCTTCGATTCATGTTCTCCCCTGCACGATCGAGGATCTCCTTGAGACTGCGGCGGAGCAGCAGGTACCGCCCGCTGGACTACGGCTTGCCCGTCACTCTCCGCTCCATCATCGCCGTAGCGGCCGCCAGCACAGTGAGCGGGCTGTGACTTCTCATGCCTCAACCTCAGCGGCATGGTCGTTAAGGCAACTGCATTGGAGGTCACGGCCCCCGGCCCACGCCGCAGAGCGGCCACGGACTCGGTCAGCCCTGCTTTCTCCAGTTGCGCCAGCACGTCGTCGAACGTCTGCGGCGGGCGCCGTCGGGAGGTGGCGATCTCTTGCACGCAGGCGTACACCACGCGATCGTCCAGGCCTATGAGGTCCATCATGAACTCGTCGGCGGTCTTGCGTTCGATACCCCAGCCGGCGAGGTAGCTGGGCGGGGAAGTCTTTGCGATTGTTCGTCACGATCACCTGGGCGCCCGCCCGGATGGCGGCGGCCAACACATGCCTGTCGTCCGTGTCAGGCAGTTCGAGCCCTTCGATGAAGGGCTCGAAGCCTGTGACCAGACAGTCACGCACCGCCTGATTCATGAGGTGTCTACGGCGCGCCAGAGTCTCAGGAGCGATGTTGTAGTTCCGTGCGATGTTCCGGTCCACCTCGTCCAGGATGACCTCCGTCCATCTGGCACGGACAAAGCCTCTCTGACTGACACGGATCAGCAGGTCCCGCAGCGTGTTGGGGTACAGGACGCATGCGTCGTAGATCACGACGAATGTCATGTCAGAGCAGCCCCAGCTCCTGGTCCAGTTCCATCAGCTCGTCGGCCGCCCCCTTGCGCCTCGCATCGTCCTCACGCAGGTACTGGTGCAGGTCGGCGAAGCGAATACGACGGTGACGGCCCACAAGCCTGAAGGGGATCTCCCCGGACTCGAGGAGACCGATCAGGTAGGGGCGGGACACGTTCAGCATGTCGGCGGCCTGCTGGGTCGTCAGCTCGGCGTCGACCGGCATGATCTGGACGCCCTGGCCATTGGCCAGAGCTGCCAGCATCGAGGCGAACATCTCCGCCACAGGACGCGGCAGGACAAGCGCTTCGTCGCCGGCTCCGGTCTCCAGGTGCACCTGGATGTCTTCATCGCTCTGAGCGGTACGTGAGAGGTAGTCGTTGATCCGCCGCAGCGCTCGCTGCGCCTCACCTGCATCGACTACGCCTGGTTCGAGCTTCTTGCCTGTTGCGGTCCCCATGACGTCCTCCACTGTTGTATTCGAATTATTCGCAACAAACGAAGTAACCGCAACCCGACTGCGGTAACCACCTGTGAAGGAAGAGGTGGCTCTGGTGACGGGTGGGGCGACACGATCCTCGCGTCACACTTCGAACCACACCTCCTTACCGATGCCGCACTCCTTGCTCCGCGCGCCCCAGTCCGCCGCCAGCGCCGCCACCAGCGCGAGACCCCGGCCCGACTCGTCGTCCGGGCGGGCCGGGGCGAGCACCGGCAGCGTGTCGGCGGCGTCCGTCACGGTGACGCGGAGCCGGTCACCGGTCAGTTGGCAGCAGGCCCGGATCTCACGCCCGGCCGGGACCTTCGCGTGGCGGTACGCGTTCGTCACCAGCTCGCTCAGGAGCAGTTCCGCCGTGTCCGTGACGTCCGGCGGCAGCTCCCAGGAGGGGCCGCCTGCTCGCGGAACAGGGTGCGGGCACGGCCCACTTGGCCGCTGTGGCGGGGGCGCTCTCAACGGCACCATCGTGCTGCTGGAGACGCCGGAGCACGACCGTTACGGATACGTTGAAGCGCCGGAGGTCAGCGTCCTGCATGCGAGTCCCGGCAAGGTGAGTGCACTCAGCCAAGCCCATGTGATGGTCCGCATGCACTGCCTTGGCGTGGAGGAGTCGGCCACGTTCATCAGAAAGGTGGCAGAAGAGCGATGAGCGAACGCCTCACCTGGTACAGGACCAGCTACAGCGACAGCCAGGGCGGCGCCTGTGTGGAAGTTGCCCTCGACTGGCGGAAGTCCAGCCACGGCGATGCCGAGGGCAGCAACTGCGTCGAAGTCGCCCCCTGCCCCCACACCGTGCACGTCCGGGACTCGAAGCTCGGGCGTCGGAGTCCCCGGTTCGCCGTCGGCGGGGACGCCTGGACGGCCTTCGTCGCGTACGCCCGTACCGGCGCTTGAGCTTCGAGACGCGAGCCTCGGGAACCGAGCGGCGTTTCTGAGGAATGGGTGGTGGGGTTCTCCCCGCCACCCGCCCTCCCCGCCGCAACTGGCCTCTCTGGCAGCAGGGATGACTTTTCGTGATCGGCTTGCGACGCGCCGTAAGTGCCCTCTAGCGTTCGCAGCAATAAACAACCCCGGTCGGGTGTTCGCAGCACCCGCCGGGGTCTCACCCCAAGATCGAAGAGAGCGATCTCATGGCTTACGAAGACTGTAGCTCTGCCCTGCCCGCGCCCGCAGCTCATCCCCTGGCCAGTCCCGGATACGGCAAACGCACGGCCCCCGCCGAGCCCGGCGCCGCCTCCCGGCCCGCCGACTTCTCGCACCTCCCCGCCCGCGAGGCATACATCGCCGCCTACGTCGACCGGCTCCCCGAGGGCGCCGCGATGGACGTGAAGAGCCTCGCCAAGGCGCTGCCGCTGTACGGGCAGCAGGCCGTCCGCAGTGCGCTCAACCACCTCTCCCGTGCCGGGCATCTCCACCGCGTCCGCGGGCTCGCGGTCACCGCCGACGGCACGACGCGATGGGTGTTCCGCACGTTCTGGTCCGGCACCGCACGCGACAGCGCATGGTGGGCTCGCTTCCTGGGCGGCGCCGAGGCCGTGGGCGCCGTGACGCCGGTTCAGGACACCACCGACGCCGCCACGGCGACGGATCCCGCCCCGTCACCCGCCGTCTCCGCCACCCCCGAAGCCCACCGCGCCACCGCCTACCGCACCCTCGCCCGGCTCGACCGCGTCGATCCCCGCCTCGCCCTGTCCGACGCGGACTGCCACGCCCTGACCGACCTGGTCGTCCCCTGGCTGGAGCGGGGCGCGACCCCCGTCTCCCTGATGCGGGCCCTCACCACCGGCCTGCCGGACGACGTCCATGCGCCGCGTGGCCTCGTCGCCCGACGGCTGCGGGACAAGCTGCCGCCCGAGCCGATGCCGTACGCGGAGCGTGAAGCGGCGCCGGACGACGACGGTCCCGGTCCCCGCCTCGTCGGCCGTCTGATGCCGGAGTGCACCGAGTGCGGCGTACCGGGGCGTCCCGCCGCCTTCGCCGGTGGGCTGTGCCGGGGCTGCCGTACCGCCTCGCCGCACGGTGCCGCCCCGCGCGGAGTGCCGCCCGCTCCGTCCGCGCCTCCGTCCCGCGCTGCCGTTCTCGCCCGCGAGGCCGTCCTGGCCGCCAGGGACTCCCGGCCGGAAGCGGCGACGGCCCGCCGACCGATGTGACGGTCGGCGGGCGTCCCCAGGGGCGGGCCGGTTGTCCCGCGTAGGTCTCGAACTCGGCGACCTTGCTTCTCTCTGGTTTTCTCGGCCTGGAAGTCGAGGTCTTCGACCGCGACGGCCTTCACCCCGCAGGTTCTGGCCCAGTGCGGCAGCCGGGGCAGAGCATGGCGGACCTGGGCGTCGCGGTGCTGGGTGGTGCCGGTCAGGTCGTAGACGAAGCGGCGCGGGTGGCCGGCCGGGACCTTCGCGTACGCCCGTGCCGGCGTTCGAGCGTCGAGGGCGAGCCTCGGGAACCGGGCGCTGCGCGCCGCGACGCACCAGGCCGGTGCGGAGGGCGCGCACGGAGCCTCGGCCCGGTTCGATCCGACTGCTTCGGCCGCGCCTGCGAGGCACTGCTGCACCTAAAGTCGCCTCAGGCGACGGCGTACTCCGCGTTCCTGAAGCCCCACCGGACGACGTTCGGCTCGCGGCACCACTGGAGAACCAGTCGAAATAGTCTGCCGGGCGTGGGCGGGAACGGTCCTTTCCCGGCCCTGGAAGGGAACTCGGAGGGACGCGGGGCCGGGCCTCGGAGCCGAGGGACCCCGGTCTCCTCCGAGCCTCTCAGCAACCCGCTCAAGCCGTCACCAAACAACACCTGACCTGGTCTTTCGCCCTCCTCGCTCCTACGATCGATCCCGGATGGAAGGGGGGCCGGGTGGACCGGACCGTACGCACCGTCGATGACGTTCTCACGCTCCTGGACGGGTTCTTCGCAGCCGGATCCGGGACCGGCCGTTTGGCGACCGGGGACGGCAAGGACTTCTGGGACCGCTTCTACAGCGACCGGACGAGGCCGGTCCCCTTCTTCGCGGCGAAGCCGGACGAGAATCTGGCCGCCTACCTCGACCGGGGCCTGATCGCTCCCGGGCGGGTCCTGGATCTGGGTTGCGGAGCGGGCCGCAATGCCCTGTACCTCGCCTCGCACGGCTTCGAGGTGGACGCGGTCGACCTCTCCCCGACGGCTCTCGCGTGGGCCGCGGACCGGGCCCGCGAGGCCGGAGTCGAGGTCCGTTTCCTGTGCGGTGACGCTTTCGCCTTCTCCGGCACCGAGTTGGGCGGTCCGTACGACCTGGTCGTCGATTCGGGCTGCTTCCACCATCTGCCACCGCACCGCCGCGTGAGCTACCTGGCTCTCCTCGACCGCGTCCTGGCTCCCGGCGGCCATCTCGCCCTCACCAGCTTCGCCGCCGGTGAAGGAGGGATGGGTTCGGAACTCGCCGACGCGGACCTCTACCGTGCACGCGATTTGCAGGGCGGCCTCGCTTACACGCCCGAATCACTGCGCCGGATCTTCTCCGACCTGGTGGAGGTCGAACTGCGCCGCATGCGCGAAGAGCCGCCCGAGTCGGCGCTCTTCGGCGTGACCTTCCTGTGGACCGCGCTGTTCCGCCGGGACGCGCGCCTGTGCCCGCCGGCCGGGGTGGTGGCCGACGGGCGTCCCCAGGGGTGAGCCGGTTATCCCGCGTAGGTCTCGAACTCGGCGACCTTCGGGGTGCCCGACGCGCTGGTGATGGTGAAGGTGACCTTCTTCAGCGAGGTCGCGGGGAAGGTGATGACTCCCGCGCCGTTGCCCGAGGTCAGGGTCGCGCCGGTGTCGGCGTTGACGAGCTTCCAGGCACCGATGGTGCCCGTACTGCCCGCCGCCTCACGGATGTTGACCTTCGCCACGGTGGTGGCCGAGCCCCACTTGACGGAGATCGAGCCCGTCGAGCCGGCCGGCGACCAGTAGGTGCTCAGGTCGCCGTCGCGCACGTTGCCGTAGCTCGTGCCGCTGGCCTTGGAGGAGCCGTCGGCGCCGGCACCGAGGCTGAGGTTGGTGCCGCTCGGTACGGTCGGGCTCGGTGACGGGTCGGTCGGGCTCGGGGTCGGGTTCGGGTTCGTCTGGCTCGGCGTGGGCTCGGGGGACTGGGCCGAGCAGCTGCCGTCCGACACCTTCAGGCCCTTGTTCGCTCCCGCCGTCTGGCTCACGACGGCCGGCACGCAGGACGCGTCGTCCGGGGTGAAGGAGTACGGGATGGCGACGCTGGTGTTGGACTTCGGGTCGGGGCCCGCCGGGTTGTAGTCGGTGCCGGGCTCGGACCAGGTGACGTTGTCGAAGACGTTGCCGCCCACCTGCCAGTAGCCGGCCGCGTCGGTGTAGAAGGTGCCGAGGACGTCCTTGGAGTCCTCGAAGTAGTTGTTGTCGACCCTGGCCTTCGCCCCGGCCCGGGAGTTGATGCCGGAGTCGTTCAGGCGCACGTAGTGGTTGTTGTACATGTGGGCGATGCCGCCGCGCAGGAGGGGAGCGCGGGAGTCGATGTTCTCGTACCGGTTGTGGTGGAAGGTGACGTAGCCGTTGGAGCGGTCGCTCTCGCTGGAGCCGATGAGGCCGCCGCGGCCGGAGTTGCGCAGGACGCTGTAGGACAGGGTCACGTACTGGGTGTTGTCCTTCATGTCGAAGAGGCCGTCGAAGCCCTCCGACTCGCCGCCGGACGCCTCCAGGGTGGTGTGGTCGACCCACACATTGCGGACGTCGCTCTCCATGCCGATGGCGTCGCCGCCGTTGGAGAGGGGCGAACCGGACTTCTTGACGTTCCGGACGGTGACGTTCTGGATGATGATGTTGCTGGACTCGCGGATGTGGATGCCCAGCTGGTCGAAGACGGCACCGTTGCCGACGCCGACGATCGTGACGTTGCTGATCTGCTTCAGCTCGATCTTGTCGGCCGCCGTGCTGCAACTGGCGCCCGAGACCTGGCTGGTGTTGCCGTGGTTGATGGTGCCCTCGACCTGGATGACGATCGGGGTGCTGCTGGAGGCACGGCTGCACAGGGCCTGGTGGATCGCGGTGCCCGTGGTGGCGCGGACGGTCTGTCCGCCCGCGCCACCGGTGGTTCCGCCGTTCTGGGTGGCGTAGCCGGTGGCGCCGGAGGCCGCGGCCGAGGCCTCGGGTGCGGTCAGGACCGCGCCGGTCGCGGCCGCCAGGGCCAGGGTGCCCACTGCGGCCGAGAGCCGTACGGCGACTGGTCGTCTCATGTCTCGCCTCGTCTTCCGTCTTCGCGCGGCGGGGGGTGCCGCACGCTGTCGTGGTCGGCGGGGACACGGGGATGCCGCTCGGGGAGGGGTGGGAAGCGGTTGCCCCTCGTGTCCGCCTGTCCTGTTCGATGGCGCGGTGACGTGCTGCGGTGGCAGCGGCTCGCATGCGTGCTCAGCTCGGGAAGTACGACAAAACAGCCGATCTGATCTGAGCATGACAAGCTATGTCAGCCGGGAAAGCGCTTTCACCTTTCGTGAGAGTAGGGCTGGACCCCGGGCGTGGCAACGGTTCGCGCACGCATCCGGGGCCGGCCCGTCGGTCTCACACCACGCGCGTGGCACCCGCGAAGGGCATCTGGTCGACGGGTGCGACGCGCACCGGGGCCGAGGGGTTCGGGGCGTGGATCATCCGCCCGTTGCCGACGTAGATGCCGACGTGGCTGATGCCGGAGTAGAAGAAGACCAGGTCGCCGGGGCGGAGCTCCGAGCGGGAGACGCGGCGGCCCGCGTCGATCTGGCCGTAGGTCGTGCGGGGCAGGGAGACGCCGGCGGCGCGGTAGGCGGCCTGGGTGAGGCCCGAGCAGTCGAAGGCGTTCGGTCCGGTCGCGCCCCAGACGTAGGGACTGCCGATCTTCCGGTAGGCGTACGCGACGGCCGCCGCGGCCCTGGAGTCCGGCGCCGGGGCGGAGGCCGCGAGGTCCTCGCGGGCGCCCGTCGAGCGGGTCGCGCGGTCGGTGCCGGGGACGAGGCGGGCGCGTTCCTCCGCCGTCAGCCGGGACAGCAGGCGGCGTGCCGCGTCCAGCTTGCCGGTGACGGTCTCGCGGTGCTCCTTCAGCTCGGCCCGCCGCGACTTCAGCGAGGCCACCTCGATCCGGGCGGCCCCGCGCAGCTGCTCGACGTCCCGCAACTCCTCGCGCGCCCGGCGGACGGCGGCCGTCTGCCGGCTGCCCGCCCGCTCGACGAACGCGGCGCCCTCCAGGTACCGGTCGGGGTCGGAGGAGAGGACGAGCTGCAGGGCCGGGTCGATGCCCCCGCTGCGGTACTGCGCCGCCGCGACCGTGCCCAGCGCCTCCCGCGTCGTGTTCAGCCGGTCCTCCTTGCGGGCGATCTCGTCCCGCAGGTCCTCGAGGCGCCGCTCGGCGGCGTCGGCCTTCTCCTTCGCGCCGTTGTACTTCTCGGTGGCGGCCTCCGCCTCCTGGTACAGCTTGTCGACCTTGGCCCTGACCTGCGCCGGGGTCGGCTCCGGAGCGGCGTTCCCGGTGCCGCCCAGCCCGGTCGCGGTGGCCGCCCCCGCGAGGGTGACCGTGACGGCCGTACGGGCCGCCGACCCGTTGCCCGAGAGGCGCCTCCGCGGCCTGCGATGCGCTGCCACCAGGGATTCACGTCCTTCCGTACCCGGCGCCGGCCGCTGTTCGTACCGGTCACCTGCCGCAGGACGCTAAGCCGGTCGGTAACGGGCCGGTGACGGTTTGCGCGGAACTGGCGGTACCGGACCGGACGGCGACCGCAAGTGACCGCGGGCCGGGCGGGAGGCCGTCCTCTTCACGCAGGGTGATGACCGAAATGCCGGATCAGGGACACGTGGGGGCGGTGAGCTGCTAAGGGGCGCATATATGCGTGCATCGCTGTGCGCGTACGCCGTCATATGCGTACGCCGGGCCGGGCGGGCCGGTGCCGGAGCGGGGCCGGCCGGTGATTAGGCTCCGGCCTCATGGACGTACTCATCCACCTCTTCGTCGGGCTGCACATCGTCGGCATCGCCGCCCTGCTCGGGGGCTTCCTGACCCAGATGAAGGCGATGGGCCGGGGCGAGGCCCGCTTCACCCCCGCCATGCTGCACGGCGCGCTGACGATGCTGGTCACCGGAGCCGTCCTGGTCGGCCTCAACCAGGCCCAGGACTACGCGGTCGACAACGTCAAGATCGGCGTCAAACTGGCCGTGCTGATCGTGATCCTCGGCCTGGTCTACGTCAAGCGCGACGAGGAGAAGGCCGACAAGCCGCTGTTCGGCCTGGTCGGCCTGCTGACCCTGGTGAACGTCTTCATCGCGGTGCTGTGGACCTGACGTCCCCGGCCCCCGGATCCTCCGCGGAGGCGGACCGCAGCGCCGTCCGGGCCGAGACCACCGCCCCCGCGGCGACCGCCAGCCACGCGGCCACCGCGATCCACACCAGCGCCCGACCCGGCCCCTCCAGCCACGGGACGTCCACCGCGGCGGCGACGGACAGCGCCGCCGCCGCCGTCATGCCGAGAGGGAAGACGGTCGACCAGCGGCGCACGTCGTAGCGGGGCCGCGGCCACACGAACTCGCCGGCCAGGAGCACGACGTACCAGGCGAGGCAGAAGGCCAGCAGGGCGACGGTCGCGTCGTGCAGGACCGCCGCGACGTCGTTGTTCCACAGGTACCGGCCGGTGCGGGACGCGGCGATCAGCTTGGCCCCGGCGAGCGCCGAGATGGCGAGCGCGCCGCCCGCGACCCAGTGGTCCCCGGCGCCGTGGGCCACCTGCCGGGGATCGAAACGGAACAGCGCGATCGCGTAGAGCACGAGCCCCAGCCAGAACGGCACCAGTGCCGCGTGCGCCGGCCAGGCCGTCGAGGTATCCGCGGCCAGCGTGGCTCCGAGCACGGCGAGCCCCTCCGTGGCGACACAGCCCAGGAACACCGCCCCCGGCATCCGCCGCTCCCAGTGCTGGACGACGATCAGCAGCAGCCCCGGCCACAGCAGCGCGGCCAGTACCAGCAGCGCCGCCGCCGGGACCGTCCAGCCGAGCAGCGAGAAACGGGTGCCGAGCACGGTCGTCGCGGCCACCGCGGTGAGCGCGCCCGGCGTCCCCGCCCGCGTCAGCCACTTCGTCCGGTCGAACAGCAGCAGCGAGACGAAGTTCACCGCCAGGGTCAGCCAGGCGGCGCAGGCCAGGAACAGCGCGATACGGGAGAGCAGCTCGTGGTGGATCAGGTGCAGGCCGACCGACAGGATGCCGGTCGCCATCACCGCGGCCCCGGCCGCCGGCGGACGCTGCGCCCACCAGGCGCGCAGGGGGTGCGGGGTGCCGGATGACAAGGTGCCGGGTGACATGGGCCCGATGCTAGGCAGGGCCGCCCGCCGGGCCGGACGCACCACGCGGGGGACCGGCGACTCACCACGCCGGGGGGCGACGGCCCACCGTTCCCGGCGCTCCCGGGCCGCGGAACGGCGGTCGTTCTCCGGGAGGGCGGCCGGTTGTCGGTGGGGAGCCCTAGACTCGGAGAGCGATGAGCAGCCTCTTTGACGAAAGCTTCCTGGCGAGCCTCCAGACCCCCCACGGTCACGAGGAGGAACCCCCGCCACCGCCCGAGGACGATCACGGAACGGAGTCCGTGCCGCACGATCTGTTCGGCGGGAAGTTCGACGTGCCGCCGGACCGGGACCCGTACTACCGGGACGGCGCCCCGCGCCCGGCCCTGGACCCGGCCGCGCTCCTGGAGGGGCTGAACGAGAACCAGCGCGCCGCCGTCGTGCACTCCGGCTCCCCGCTGCTCATCGTGGCCGGCGCGGGCTCCGGCAAGACCCGCGTGCTCACCCACCGCATCGCCCACCTGCTGGCCGCGCGGGGTGTCCACCCCGGCCAGATCCTCGCGATCACCTTCACCAACAAGGCCGCCGGTGAGATGAAGGAGCGCGTCGAGCAGCTCGTCGGCCCGCGCGCGAACGCCATGTGGGTCATGACGTTCCACAGTGCCTGCGTCCGCATCCTGCGCCGCGAGTCCAAGAGGCTCGGCTTCACCTCGTCCTTCTCGATCTACGACGCCGCCGACTCCAAGCGTCTGATGGCCCTGGTCTGCCGCGATCTCGAGCTGGACCCGAAGCGCTTCCCGCCGAAGTCCTTCAGCGCCAAGATCAGCAACCTGAAGAACGAGCTGATCGACGAGGAGGACTTCGCCGCGCAGGCCGCCGACGGTTTCGAGAAGACCCTCGCGCAGGCCTACGCCATGTACCAGTCGCGGCTGCGTGAGGCCAACGCCCTCGACTTCGACGACCTGATCATGACGACGGTCAATCTGCTCCGCGCCTTCCCGGACGTCGCCGAGCACTACCGCCGCCGCTTCCGGCACGTCCTGGTCGACGAGTACCAGGACACCAACCACGCCCAGTACGCGCTGGTCCGCGAGCTGGTCGGCTCTCCCTCCGAGCACCCCGGCGACGTACCGCCCGGGGCCGTACCGCCCGGGGCCGAGGTCCCGCCCGCCGAGCTGTGCGTCGTCGGCGACGCCGACCAGTCGATCTACGCCTTCCGCGGCGCCACCATCCGCAACATCCTCCAGTTCGAGGAGGACTACCCGGACGCGACGACGATCCTGCTGGAGCAGAACTACCGCTCCACGCAGACCATCCTCAGCGCCGCCAACGCGGTCATCGAGCGCAACGAGTCCCGCCGCCCCAAGAACCTGTGGACCAACCAGGGCGCCGGTTCGCGGATCACCGGGTACGTCGCCGACACCGAGCACGACGAGGCCCAGTTCGTCGCCGACGAGATAGACCGCCTCACCGACGCGGGCGAGGCCAAGGCCGGAGACGTCGCCGTCTTCTACCGCACCAACGCCCAGTCCCGTGTCTTCGAAGAGGTGTTCATCCGCGTCGGTCTGCCCTACAAGGTCGTCGGCGGTGTCCGCTTCTACGAGCGCAAGGAGGTCCGGGACGTCCTCGCCTACCTGCGCGTCCTCGCCAACCCCGAGGACTCGGTGCCGCTGCGCCGCATCCTCAACGTGCCCAAGCGCGGCATCGGCGACCGCGCCGAGGCGATGATCGACGCCCTCGCCCAGCGCGAGAGGATCAGCTTCCCGCAGGCGCTCAAGCGCGTGGACGAGGCGTACGGCATGGCCGCGCGCTCCGCGAACGCCGTCAAGCGGTTCAACGCGCTCATGGAGGACCTCCGCACCGTCGTCGAGTCCGGCGCTGGACCGGCGACCGTGCTGGAGGCCATCCTCGAACGCACCGGATACCTCGCCGAACTGCAGTCCTCCACCGACCCGCAGGACGAGACCCGCATCGAGAACCTCCAGGAACTCGCCGCCGTCGCCCTGGAGTTCGAACAGGAGCGGGCCGAGGGCGAGGAGGAGGGCACGGGGACCCTGGCCGACTTCCTGGAACGGGTCGCGCTGGTCGCCGACTCCGACCAGATCCCCACAGCGCCTGATGATGCTGCTGACGCAGCGGGGTCGGACGGCGACGGCGTCGTCACCCTGATGACCCTGCACACCGCCAAGGGCCTGGAGTTCCCGGTCGTCTTCCTCACCGGCATGGAGGACGGCGTCTTCCCGCACATGCGTGCCCTCGGCCAGACCAAGGAGCTGGAGGAGGAACGCCGCCTGGCCTACGTCGGCATCACCCGCGCCCGCGAGCGGCTGTACCTGACGCGGTCCACGCTGCGCAGCGCCTGGGGACAGCCGTCGTACAACCCGCCCTCGCGTTTCCTCGAGGAGATCCCGGCGGCCCACCTGGAGTGGAAGCGGACCGGTGCGAACGGGCCCGCCCCCTCCGCACCGCTCTCCGGAGTGGCGGCCTCGCTGTCGTCGTCCCGGTCCCGTTCGTCGGCGTCGGGCGCGTCCGGCTTCGCCACGCGTCGGTCCGCCTCCGAGAAGCCGGCGGTCTCCCTGGCGGTCGGCGACCGCGTCACGCACGACCAGTTCGGGCTCGGCACGGTGGTCGGGGTCAAGGGCACGGGGGCGAACGCCGAGGCGACGATCGACTTCGGGGACGCCAAGCCGAAGCGGCTGCTGCTGCGGTACGCGCCGGTGGAGAAGCTCTGAGCACGTGCTTCTTCTGAGCACGAGCTTCTTCTGAGCATGTGCTGAGGTCACTCGGCGAAGGTGAGCCCCGTCGGCCGACGGGGCTCACGGCGAGCTGACGGGGCGTTGCTCCGTCACTGCGGGTCGAGGCCGTGGCTGCGCAGCCACGAGAGCGGGTCGATCGCCGAGCCGCCGGAGGGACGTACCTCGAAGTGCAGGTGCGGGCCGGTGGAGTTGCCGGAGTTGCCGGAGAAGGCGATCGGATCCCCGGCCTTGACCTTCGTACCGGAGGGAACCCGGTAACTGGAGAGGTGGCAGTACCACGTCTCCGTGCCGTCCTTCGCGGTCACGATCATCATGTTTCCGTACGCGGAGTTGTACTGCGTACGGACCGTGCCGTCGGTCGCGGCCACGATCGTCGTGCCGTACGCCACGGGGAAGTCGATGCCGGTGTGCACGGACATCCAGTTGATACCGGCCTGGCCATAGAGGGCGCTGAGCCCGTGCTGGGCGACCGGGAGCGCGAACTTGGGGCGCAGCCGCTCCTTGCGCGCCGCCTCCTCCGCCGCCCTCCTCTTCTCCAGGGCCTGCTCGGCCTTGAGGTCGATGCGCTCCTGCGTCCGGCTGGCCCGGTCGGCGAAGTCGTCCGCTCCGGCGGAGAGGCTCGCGAGCTGGGTGTCCAGCTTGTTGTTGGCGGTGGAAGGCTGCACCGGAGCGGCGTCCGCGTCGGCCGCGTCCGCCGCCGACGCGGTGCTGTTCTTGCCGTCCTCGCCGCTCAGACCGCCGACGGAGGCCGCGGCGATGCCGGCGACGCTCATCACGCAGGCCGAAGGGACGGCGATGGTCAGCAGCGCCGAGCGCTTGGCGGGCTGACGGCGCCGCGAACGCGTCCCGCCGCGGGCCGCGGGGGCCCGGGGGGCCGGAACGGGGACGGCCTCTTCCTGCCCCTCGAGGAGGACGGTGACGGTGGGCAGTTCACCGGTGGCGGGCGGACCGTCCTCGTACGGGGCGGGTTCCTCGGCGACGGCCGCGGTGGTGGCGGTGTCCGGTGCGGAGTCCTGTGCGGTGGCCGGGACGGTGCCGTCCGAGTTCCACTGCGTGGCGTCGTAGGCACCGGTGTCCAGCGTGCCGGTGCCGAACGTGTTGATGCCCGGTGCGCCCAGGGCCCCGGTGTCGAACGTCCCGAACGTCTCGGTCGCGAAGGTCTGGGTGCCCCACTCCCACTGCTGGGTCGGGTCGGCGGGCTCGCCGGACCGGTCCGCCCGGTCCCAGACGCCCGTGTCCCACTGCTCCGTCGCCTCCACGCTCGTGGCCTGCGACGGCACGACGGGCTGCTGATGACCGGCCGTCCAGGTGGTCGTGTCATAGGCACCGGTGTCGTAGGCGGCATGGTGCCGGGCCGCGTACACGTCGTGGTGCGGTGCCGGGTGACCGCCGGAGGCCCACGGGGCGGTGTCATAGGTGCCCGTCGTGCCCGCGGTGCCGTGACCGTCGGCGGGGCGGTCCTGGAGACAGCCGAAGAGCGGGTCCGTGGCGAAGGCCGTCGTGGAGTGGTACCCGGTGGCGAAACCGGTGGGGTCGTAACCGTCGTACGTGGTGAGATCGCCGTACAGGGCTTCACCGGTGCCGTACGACGCGTAGTGCGCCGGGTCGGCGTCGGAAGCCGATGCCGGAGTGGTCGTGCCCCCCGACGGGTGACGGTCGTTCACCAACTTCTCTTTCGCCTCGACAACAGGGCTGCCAGAGCAGTGCGGCGACTGTACCCGGCGGTATGCGGGCGCGACAATCTTCCGCAGGTTTCGCTCGCGCAGGAAACGGGCAATCGGCGGAGTTTTGGGGGACGGCGGGCGCGGGCTTGGCTTTGTGTTCGGCACTTGTTCGATTTCGGCCGGGGGTATCGAGCCGGTGGGCGGGGCGATGGCCGGGGCGAGGGCCGAGCCGGTGTCCGGGGTGGTTGCCGCCCTGATCTCCGCTCTTCGCGGCCGCTCCGCCCGCCGATCGGCCGGCCACCGGCCCGCCCGCCGGGCCGGTGGCCGGACCGGTGGCCGGACCGGTGGCCGGGCCGGTTGTCGTGGTCTCAGGCGACGGTCAGTCCACCGGAGGTGTCACCGGCCGCCGTATCCGCTTCCGGGCCGGGCGTGTCGAGCGCCTGCCGGATGCCGTTGGCCACGGCGGGGTGCACGGGCAGGGCGAGATGGCCGATCCCGGTCACCCGGATGTTCCGCACCACCAGGTCGGGATGGTCCAGGCAGGCCGTCTCCAGCGGGTCCATCACGCGGTCCAGGTCGCTCCAGAAGCTGACGAACTGTGTGCGGCAGCCGGGCGCCGGCAGGGTCAGCTCCTCCAGCACGGCGGAACCGGGACGCATCTGGCGCACGATCGGGTGCGCGTTCGCCAGCGGCACCACCCGGGTGCCCGCGTGCGGGGTGCCGAGCGTGACGAGTGTCCGCACCCGCAGATCACCACCGAGCCGCTGCACGTAGTACCGGGCGATCAGCCCGCCCAGGCTGTGCCCGACGACGTCCACACGGTCGCTTCCCGTGCGGGCGCAGATCTCCTCGATGTGGCGGCCGAGCAGCTCGGCGGCGCATCGGATGTCGCAGGTCAGCGGTGAGTAGTTGAGCGACTCGACCTGCTGTCTGCCGTGCTGGGCCAGGCTGCGGCGCAGGAGGAGGAAGACCGAGCGGTTGTCGATGAAGCCGTGCAGGAGGACGACCGGGGGCCGGGCGGGGGCCGGAAGCCGGGCGGTGGACGCGGTGGACCCGGGATCCGGGCTCCCGGACCGGGACGGCCCGGGAGCGGGCCGGCGCTCCTGGGCGATCCCGTAGGGGTAGAGGAGGAGATGCCCGGCGAGGATCGCCGCCTCCAGGGCGGTCGCCTTCAGGAGGGTCAGGGAAAGTCCCGTCACCTTGCCGGGAAGGCCCGACAGGCCTGGGAGGGCCGGGATTCCCGGGAGGGCCGGGAGCGTGGGCAGGAGACGCTGACAGAGCGGGAGAAGGGGCAGTGCTGCCGTCGTGACCTTCATGGGCCGACCTCCTGTCGGCACGCGGAGAGACGCCTCTGTTCCCCGTGTGCCCTCATGGAGAGCCGTGACACCAGGGACGGGTGGTGTGTACGAGGTGTGCGCAGACATGTGCGCCAGGTCGGTGGTCCTGTGCCCTGTGACGCCGTTGCATACGGCTACGAGGCCTGCGGCTGCCCTGCCCGCCCTCGCTGCGGTTCTCCGTGCGCGTGTTCCCGCCGCGGTCCCGGTGACGGTGCGCGGCGAACATGTCCCACCGTGTGATTTCCCCCTCTGTATCCACCGCGAAACTGCCGGTTGCGGGATGCTGGCGATAACGTTCGTTCACTTCCCCGGACGGTGTGGTGCGGGGGTCCGTACCGCGGCGCGGTGCGCTCCGGGCGCCGGGGGACCGATGCCGGGCGCCGGGAGCGGAAGCGCGTCCCGGTGCGCCGCGTTCCTGTGTACGGGCGTGGGCGATGTGTGCGGTACTTGTCGGTACGGATGGATGTAGTCGCTTCATGGAGGCAGTGATGGGTGTGGCAGCCGGTCCGATCCGCGTGGTGGTGGCCAAGCCGGGGCTCGACGGCCACGATCGCGGGGCCAAGGTGATCGCGCGGGCCCTGCGCGACGCCGGTATGGAGGTCATCTACACCGGGCTCCACCAGACACCCGAGCAGATCGTGGACACCGCGATCCAGGAGGACGCCGACGCGATCGGGCTGTCCATCCTCTCCGGTGCGCACAACACGCTCTTCGCCGCCGTGATCGACCTGCTCAAAGAGCGGGACGCGGCGGACATCCTGGTCTTCGGCGGCGGGATCATCCCGGAGGCGGACATCGCCCCGCTGAAGGAGAAGGGCGTCGCCGAGATCTTCACACCGGGCGCCACGACGGCGTCGATCGTGGACTGGGTGCGCGCGAACGTGCGCGAACCGGCGGGGGCGTAGCGGCCCCGCCCGGGCGCGGCGGGTGGTGGCCGCGGCCTTCCGGCTTCACCGTCGGCGTCCGCGGCTCACCTCCCGGCTTCCCGGGCTCACCCCTGAGCCTCACCCTTCGGCACCCTTCGGCTCATCTCCCGGTCCGCCTCTCAACTCACCGCCGGTCCGGCTCGCCGCCGGCCCGGCTCACTGTCGGTCCGGCTCACTGTCGTGGGCTCAGAGGATGTGCCGTCCGGGGCCGCCCCCAGCTCCTCCGTCATCGCCGCGCGCAGCCGCAGTGTCGTGACCAGCCGCTGGAACGCTTCCGCCCAGTACCCGCCGGCCCCTGGTGACGCGTCCTCGGACTCCTCCGGTATCGCCAGCAGACCGTCCAGACGGTCCGCCTCGGAGGGGTCGAGGCAGCGTTCGGCCAGCCCCATGACACCGCTGAAGCTCCACGGGTAGCTCCCGGCGTCCCGCGCGATGTCGAGCGCGTCGACCACGGCGCGTCCGAGCGCCGGGGCCCATGGCACCGCGCACATGCCGAGCAGCTGGAACGCCTCGGACAGGCCGTGCGTCGCGATGAACCCCGCCACCCACTCGGCCCGTTCGCCGGTGCCGAGCGTGCCGAGCAGCTTGGCCCGCTCGGCCAGCGACACCGCTCCGGGGCCACCCGCCTCGGGAGCCGTGGGCGCCCCCAGCAGGGCCCGCGCCCATGCGGCGTCCCGCTGCCGTACCGCCGCCCGGCACCAGGCCGCGTGCAGTTCGTCCCGCCAGTCGTCCGCCACCGGCAGTGCGACGATCTCCTGCGGTGCGCGCCCGCCCAGCCGGGCCGGCCAAGCCCCCAGCGGCGCGGCCTCCACCAACTGACCGAACCACCACGACCGTTCCCCCCGGCCCGTCGGCGGGTCGGGCACGATCCCGTCCCGCTCCATGTCCGCGTCGCACTCGTGCGGCGCCTCCACCGCGATCACCGGCGGGCTCTGGGCCCGGTCCAGGGACACGCAGGTCAGGGCCCGCGCCGCCATCCGCGCGGCCAGCGCGGAATCCGGCAGCGCCGACAACAGCTCCGCCGCCGTCGCCCGTACGTTGCGGCTGCGGTCGGCCAGCGCCTGCTCCAGGAACGGCTCGTCCGCCGGCTCCAGCCCCGTGCGCAGGGAGTCGAGGAACATCAGCCGGTCCTCGGCCCGTTCCATGGCCCAGGTGGAGGCGAGCAGGGCACGGCCGGCGGCCGGGTCGCGGGCGCGCAGGGACACCAGCAGGGCGACGCGCTCGGCGAACAGACCCTCCTGCCACAGCCGCCGCACCCGCTCCGTGGCCCCGGGGCCGGGCAGCGCGGTGCCGCCGCCCGGCGTGGCGCGCAGGGCGAACCGCCAGTCCGGGTTCAGCCGGGCGAGCCACAGGGCGCGCGGCCCCGCGAAGGCCAGCACGGCGGGCCGCAGGTCCGTACGCCCCCGGGCCGCGTCCAGCAGCGCCGGGAGCGCCTCGGGCGGCGGCGCGAAACCGCGGGCGTTGGCCGTCGCCAGCCACTGGGGCAGCAACTCCCGCAGATCGGGCGCCGTACCCCTGCGTCCGCCGTCGGCCGTGCCGGGACGGTCGGTGAGGAGCATCATGAGCCGGCGGGCGGCGGCGGCCGGCAGCGGCGGGCGGTCGTCGGCGGGGGCCGGCTCCGGCCGCCGGGCCGCCGGGGCCGGGGACAGCCCGGCGCGTCTGCGGACGGTTTCCACGGCCGCGGCGTCCAGCAGCGCGGCCGGTGCCTCCCGGCCGGACGGGCAGCCCGGGGGAGTGCGCCGGTCCGTGCCGAGCAGCGCCGAGGCGACGAGCTCCTCCCGGACGCCCGGCGTGGACGTGTCCGCGGCGGCGTGCGTCCCGGTCATGCGGTCTCCTTCCGTCGGGGCGGTCAGCACAGCGGCACCGCCGGTCCCGGCCCGCCCGGCCATGCCGTCAGCGGGGTGAAGCCGCGGTGGCCGAACTCGCCGAAGACCTTGACCGGTGTGCCGCCCGCCAGGGCGACCAGGCGCCACAGACCCGGCCGGCCGTGGGCCGCCGGGGCGATCGGCAGAGCCGCGTCCTCGTCGGCGTCGGCCAGTTGCCAGGAGTCGCCGTCCGGCACGGGCACCACCCGCTCCAGGGTGACGGGGACAGAGTCCAGCCAGGGGTCCTCACGGAGGGCTTCGCCGTAACGGACGGCCGCACGGGTCGTCGTCACCCCCGGAGGGCGGACGTCCGCCGGGGCGGGCGGCTCGAACCGCTCGCCCAGGGCGACGCGGTGCTGCCCCGCACCCGGATAGGCGAAGACCTCCGCCTCCAGCGCCAGACCCACCGGCGGCGCCGGCTCGGGGGCCTGGCCGCCGGCCCCGTAGGAGAGGAGCAGGGCGGTGCGGCCCGAATCCGTACCGTGCAGCCAGACGCGGCGGGTCGTCAGCCGCGCGTCCGCCGTGTCGTACCGGGCGAGGACCAGCCACCGGTCCCGCAGCGGCGGCCCGTCCGCCGACGCCGGCAGACCGACGCGTGAACGGACCGTCGCCGCCAGGGCGTCCGGCAGCCGCTCGCGGTGCAGCCAGCCCCGCACCAGGAGATGGAGCAGGGCACACTCCTCCAGCAGGCGCACGGGCCAGCCGGGACCCGACGAGGGCACCGCCCCCAACTCCCGCGCCCGCGCGGCCAGTCCCGGTGCCTGCGCGTCGACCATGCGGGCCGCGGCCTCCTCCCACAGCCCGTACCCCGCCTGCTCCGCACCGGCCAGGCCGTCGCGCAGCAGGTCCGTCAGGCGCTGCTCCAGCTCCAGGGCGCCCGCGGTGATCCGCTCGGCCCGGCGCTCGGCCCGGCGCCGCGCCGCCTCCGGGTCCCCGGTCCCGGCCCCCGGCCGGGCGCCGTCTCTCGCGCTTGCGTCCGCGCTCTCCCCCTCGTTCCCCCTCCCGCCTCGCGCGCCCGGGCCCGCGCCGAGTCCGCTCCCCGTTTCACGCGACGCCGCGTCAGATGCCGGTGCCGGCACCTGGTCCGCGGTCCGGCGCACCCCCTGCTGAGTCATGTCGTCGAAGGTAGGTCCTGCCACTGACAATCCGTCTTGCGGAAGCGATTGTGCAGGTCAGAGCGATTGTCAGTGCCGTGGTGCACGGTTGGTGCCAGACCGAAACCGGCCGAGCTGGAGGGGGACTCCGCCATGCCTGTGTCCGCAGAACCGACGTCCGCAGAACCCACCCGGCACGGACCCGCGCCCACGGCGGACGTGCTGCGGCCGCACGCCGAGCAGGCCTTCGCGTCCGAACTCGCCGCACTGGCCGCGCAGGACGACCGCCCGCGTCCGGCCCGCTGGAAGCTGTCGCCGTGGGCCGTCGCCACGTATCTGCTCGGCGGCACCCTGCCCGACGGCACGGTGATCACCCCGAAGTACGTCGGGCCCCGCCGCATCGTCGAGGTCGCCGTCGCCACCCTCGCCACCGACCGCGCCCTCCTCCTGCTCGGCGTGCCCGGGACGGCGAAGACCTGGGTGTCCGAGCACCTCGCCGCCGCCGTCAGCGGTGACTCGACCCTGCTGGTGCAGGGCACGGCCGGGACCCCGGAAGAGGCGATCCGCTACGGCTGGAACTACGCCCGCCTTCTCGCCCACGGCCCCAGCCGGGACGCCCTCGTGCCCGGTCCGGTCATGCGGGCCATGGCCGAGGGGAGGACCGCGCGGGTGGAGGAGCTGACCCGTATCCCGGCCGACGTGCAGGACACGCTCATCACCCTCCTGTCGGAGAAGACCCTGCCGATACCGGAGCTGGGCCAGGAGGTGCAGGCGGTCCCCGGTTTCAATCTGATCGCCACCGCCAACGACCGCGACCGGGGGGTCAACGACCTGTCCAGCGCGCTGCGCCGGCGTTTCAACACGGTCGTGCTGCCGCTGCCGGCCAGCACCGAGGCCGAGGTCGACATCGTCACCCGTCGGGTCGGCCAGATCGGCCGCTCCCTCGACCTGCCCACCGTGCCCGACGGCGCCGACGAGATCCGCCGGGTCGTCACCGTCTTCCGCGAGCTGCGCGACGGAGTGACGGCCGACGGGCGCACGAAGCTCAAATCGCCCAGCGGCACCCTGTCGACGGCCGAGGCCATCTCCGTCGTCACGGGCGGCCTCGCACTGGCCGCCCACTTCGGCGACGGGGTGCTGCGCTCCGAGGACGTCGCCGCGGGCGTCCTCGGAGCCGTCGTCCGCGACCCGGCCACCGACCGCGTCGTCTGGCAGGAGTACCTGGAGACCGTCGTCCGCGAGCGCGACGGCTGGGCGGACTTCTACCGCGCCTGCCGGGAGGTGAGCGCGTGAGCACCGTGCGGACGCGGACACGGGCGGCCTTCGCGGCGGCCGGCCCGAGGGGGGACGACGGGGACTCGACCTGGTCCCGGAGGCGAGGAGGACGGTGTGACGGGAAGTGACGGGCCGCCGTCCCGGGGCGGGCTGCCGGGGGATGGACCGCTGCTGCTCGGCGTGCGCCACCACGGGCCGGGATCGGCACGGGCGGTACGGGCCGCGCTGGATGCGGCCCGCCCGGGTGTCGTGCTCATCGAGGGGCCGCCCGAGGCCGACGCCCTGATCCCGCTGGCGGCGGACGAGGACATGCGGCCGCCGGTCGCGCTCCTCGCCCACGCCGTGGACGAACCGGGCCGCTCGGCGTTCTGGCCGCTGGCCGAGTTCTCCCCGGAGTGGGTGGCGCTCCGCTGGGCCCTGGAACACGGCGTACCGGCCCGCTTCATCGACCTCCCGGCCGCACACACGCTGGCCTGGGAGACCACCGACGGCGAGGCGGTCCCGGCACCGGGGCCGCCCTCGGGGGAGGAGGTGCCGGGGCCCGGGGGCGTACGCGTCGATCCGCTCGCCGCGCTCGCGGAAGCCGCCGGACACGACGATCCGGAGCGCTGGTGGGAGGACGTCGTCGAGCACCGGGGCCCCGGACGGGGGGACGCGCTCGCGCCGTTCACCGCCCTGGAGGAGGCGATGGAAGCGCTGCGGGAGACGCAGAAGACACAGGAGACACGGGAGGACGGCGGAGACGACCGGGACGACCGGGACGCGGTCCGGGAGGCCTGCATGCGGCTCCAGGTGCGGGCCGCGCAGCGCGGGACCGCCGCCGGCGTCGCCGTGGTGTGCGGGGCCTGGCACGTGCCCGCGCTGCGCCGCAGGACCACCGTCGCCGCCGACCGGGCCCTGCTGAAGGGACTGCCCAAGGTCAAGGTGGACATGACATGGGTGCCCTGGACCCATCGCAGGTTGTCCCGCGCCAGTGGGTACGGGGCCGGCATCGACTCGCCCGGCTGGTACGGGCATCTGTTCGGCGCCCCCGACCGGCCCGTCGAACGCTGGCTGACCAAGGTGGCCGGCCTGCTGCGGGAGGAGGACCGGACCGTCTCCTCCGCGCACGTCATCGAGGCGGTGCGGCTGGCCGGGGCCCTGGCCGCGATGCGCGGCCGTCCGCTGCCCGGTCTGAGCGAGACGACCGACGCCGTACGGGCCGTGATGTGCGAGGGCTCGGACGTGCCGCTCGCCCTGGTGCACGACCGGCTGATCGTCGGGGACGTGCTCGGCGAGGTGCCGGCGGGCGCGCCCGCGGTGCCCCTGCAGCGCGACCTCACGCGGCTCCAGCGGCGGCTGCGGCTCAAGCCGGAGGCACGGGAGCGGGAGCTGGAGCTCGACCTGCGCAAGGACACCGACGCGGGACGCAGCACCCTGCTGCACCGGCTGCGGCTGCTCGGCGTCGGATGGGGCGAGCCCGCCCCCTCCCGGGGCAGCACCGGCACCTTCCGGGAGACCTGGCGGATCGGATGGGAACCGGAGCTGTCCGTGCGGGTCGCCGAGGCCGGGATCTGGGGCACGACCGTGCTCACCGCCGCGACCGCCAGGGCCGAGGCGGACGCCGTCACCGCGCGGAGCCTCGCCGACGTCACCGCGCTCGCCGAGCACTGCCTGGCGGCGGACCTGCCCGGCGCACTCCCCACGGTGATGCGGATCCTCGCCGACCGCGCGGCCCTCGACACCGACGTCGGCCATCTCGCCCAGGCCCTGCCCGCCCTGGTCCGCTCACTGCGCTACGGCGACGTGCGCGGCACCGGCACCGGGGCGCTGGCCGAGGTCGCCGCGGGGCTCGCCGAGCGGATCTTCGTCGGCCTCCCCGCCGCCTGCGCCGCGCTGGACGCCGACGCCGCCGAGGAGATGCGACGGCACATCGACGCCGTGCACACGGCGGTGGGTCTGCTCGCCGACGCCCCCGCACCGGGCCACGACGGCCTGCGTGCCCGCTGGCGGGCGGTGCTGCGGAGACTGTCCGCGCGCGACACCATGCCCGGCGTCGTCCGCGGCCGAGCCGTGCGGATCCTGCTGGACGACGGACAGCTGGAGCCGGACGAGGCGGCACGGCTCATGGGACTCGTGCTCTCACCGGGAACACCCCCGGCCGACGCGGCGGCCTGGATCGAGGGCTTCGTCGGCGGCTCGGGGGGCGGCCTGCTCCTCGTCCACGACGAGCGGCTGCTCACCCTGGTCGACGCCTGGCTGACCGGAGTGCCGGCGGAGGCGTTCACGGACGTCCTGCCGCTGCTGCGGCGCACCTTCTCGGCCTACGAGCCGGGAGTGCGCCGCACCCTCGGCGAGCTGGTCCGGCGCGGCCCCGAGGGCCGGGACGCCACCGGGCGGACCGGTACCCACACCCCCGGCTTCGCCGCCGGGCTCGACACCGGACGCGCGGACGCCGTGCTGCCGGTGGTCCGGCTCCTGCTCGGCCGGGACACGGACGACGATCGCGTGGAGGTACGCGCATGACGACCGGACCGGTGGACGAGGACGCCGCGCGGGAGCGGCTGCGACGGTGGCGGCTGGTGCTCGGCGGCGACCCGGCCGACGGCACCGGACACGCCCTGTCCGGACGGGACGCCGCGATCGACGGCGCGCTCACCGCGCTCTACGGGAAGCCCCAAGGGAAGGCGGACAGGCCCGGCAGGCACCGGGACCGTACAGCGGGGCTCGGAGCCTCCGCGCCGTCCGTGGCCCGCTGGCTGGGGGACATACGGACCTACTTCCCGTCCTCCGTCGTGCAGGTCATGCAGCGGGACGCCATCGACCGGCTCGGCCTCGCCTCCCTCCTGCTGGAGCCGGAGATGCTCGAGGCGGTGGAGGCCGACGTGCACCTCGTCGGCACACTGCTCTCCCTCCACCAGGCGATGCCGGAGACGACGAAGGAGACGGCCCGTGCCGTCGTGCGCAAGGTCGTCCGGGACCTCGAGCAGCGGCTCGCCTCCCGCACCCGGGCCGCCCTCACCGGGGCCCTCGACCGCAGCGCCCGCGTCAGCAGGCCCCGCCACCACGACATCGACTGGAACCGCACGATCGCGGCCAACCTCAAGCACTACCTGCCCGAACACCGCACCGTCGTGCCGGAGCGGCTCATCGGCCACGGCCGGGCCTCGCGGTCCGTGAAGAAGGAGGTCGTCCTCTGCATCGACCAGTCGGGATCGATGGCGGCGTCCGTCGTCCACGCCTCGGTGTTCGGCGCGGTGCTGGCGTCCCTGCGGTCGGTCGACACCCGGCTGGTCGTCTTCGACACGGCGGTCGCCGACCTCACCGACCTGCTCGACGACCCGGTGGACGTCCTCTTCGGCGTCCGGCTGGGCGGCGGCACGGACATCAACCGGGCGCTGGCCCACTGCCAGTCCCGGATCACCCGGCCCTCCGACACGGTGGTCGTGCTGATCAGCGACCTGTACGAGGGAGGCATCCGTGACGAGATGCTCAAGCGGGTCGCGGCGATGAAGGCGGCGGGGGTGCAGTTCGTGACCCTGCTGGCGCTGTCCGACGAGGGCGCGCCCGCGTACGACCGGGAGCACGCGGCGGCGCTCGCCGCACTGGGCGCGCCGGCCTTCGCCTGTACGCCCGACCTGTTCCCGGAGGTGATGGCGGCGGCGCTCGAGAAGCGGCCGCTGCCCGTACCGGACGCCGGCTGACCCCGGGACCCGCCGCGCCCCGCACGGCGTCCCGGCGCCCGCGAGCTCCCGTCCCGGCCCTCACATCCGGCACGCCGTGCCAGTGAGCACGGCATCATGTGACAGGCATCACCGCTCGGGTGTGACCCACGATTTAGAGACCCCCCGCATGCGGCGATAACCTGCGAGACGGACATGCCGCGCGCTCGGTCACCGTGTGCGCCCCCCTTGTGACACAGCGGACGTCACGTTGCCCTTCGCGGCACGCCCACGCATCCAACGAACCGCGAGATCACTGATAGGGACGGAAGCGCGTGGACCTGTTCGAGTACCAGGCGAGGGACCTCTTCGCCAAGCACGATGTACCGGTGCTGGCCGGTGAAGTCATCGACACGCCTGAGGCGGCGCGCGAGATCACGGAGCGTCTGGGCGGCAAGTCCGTCGTCAAGGCTCAGGTGAAGGTCGGTGGCCGCGGCAAGGCCGGTGGCGTGAAGCTGGCCGCCTCCGCGGACGAGGCCGTCGCCCGTGCGACGGACATCCTCGGCATGGACATCAAGGGCCACACGGTCCACAAGGTGATGATCGCCGAGACCGCCCCGGAGATCGTCGAGGAGTACTACGTCTCCTTCCTCCTCGACCGTGCCAACCGCACGTTCCTCTCCATCGCCTCCGTCGAGGGCGGCATGGACATCGAGGAGGTGGCCGCCACCCGTCCGGAGGCCGTCGCCAAGACCCCGATCGACGCGATCGACGGCGTGACGCCCGAGAAGGCGCGCGAGATCGTCGAGGCCGCGAAGTTCCCGGCCGAGGTCGCCGACAAGGTGGCCGACGTCCTCGTCAAGCTGTGGGACGTCTTCATCAAGGAGGACGCCCTCCTGGTCGAGGTCAACCCGCTGGCCAAGGTCGCCTCCGGCGAGGTCATCGCCCTGGACGGCAAGGTGTCGCTGGACGACAACGCCGAGTTCCGTCACCCCGACTTCGAGGCCCTCCACGACAAGGCCGCGGCCAACCCGCTCGAGGCCGCCGCCAAGGAGAAGAACCTCAACTACGTCAAGCTCGACGGCGAGGTCGGCATCATCGGCAACGGCGCGGGTCTCGTCATGAGCACCCTGGACGTCGTCGCGTACGCCGGTGAGAAGCACGGCGACGTGAAGCCCGCCAACTTCCTGGACATCGGCGGCGGCGCCTCCGCCCAGGTCATGGCGAACGGCCTGGAGATCATCCTCGGCGACCCGGACGTCAAGTCCGTCTTCGTCAACGTCTTCGGCGGCATCACCGCCTGCGACGAGGTCGCCAACGGCATCGTCCAGGCGCTGAAGCTCCTGGAGGACCGCGGCGAGAAGGTCACCAAGCCGCTCGTCGTCCGCCTCGACGGCAACAACGCCGAGCTGGGCCGCAAGATCCTCACCGACGCGAACCACCCGCTGGTGCAGCGCGTCGACACCATGGACGGCGCCGCCGACAAGGCCGCCGAGCTGGCTCACGCCGCCGCCAAGTAAGCACTCAGGACGAGGACACCAACACACCATGGCTATCTGGCTCAACAAGGACAGCAAGGTCATCGTCCAGGGCATGACCGGCGCCACCGGCATGAAGCACACCAAGCTCATGCTCGGCGACGGCACCAACGTCGTGGGCGGCGTCAACCCGCGCAAGGCGGGTCAGTCCGTGGACTTCGACGGCACCGAGGTACCGGTCTTCGGCACCGTCAAGGAGGCCATCGAGAAGACCGGCGCGAACGTCTCCGTCATCTTCGTGCCGGAGAAGTTCACCAAGGACGCCGTCGTCGAGGCCATCGACGCCGAGATCCCGCTGGCCGTCGTGATCACCGAGGGCATCGCCGTGCACGACTCGGCGTCGTTCTGGGCGTACGCCGGCAAGAAGGGCAACAAGACCCGCATCATCGGCCCGAACTGCCCCGGCATCATCACGCCGGGCCAGTCCAACGTCGGCATCATCCCGGGCGACATCACCAAGCCGGGCCGCATCGGCCTGGTCTCGAAGTCCGGCACGCTGACGTACCAGATGATGTACGAGCTGCGTGACATCGGCTTCTCGACCGCCGTCGGCATCGGTGGCGACCCGATCATCGGCACCACGCACATCGACGCGCTCGCCGCGTTCGAGGCCGACCCCGAGACCGACCTGATCGTCATGATCGGCGAGATCGGCGGCGACGCCGAGGAGCGTGCGGCGGAGTACATCTCGAAGAACGTGACCAAGCCGGTCGTCGGCTACGTCGCGGGCTTCACCGCGCCCGAGGGCAAGACCATGGGCCACGCCGGCGCCATCGTCTCCGGTTCCTCCGGCACCGCCCAGGCCAAGAAGGAGGCCCTGGAGGCCGCCGGCGTCAAGGTCGGCAAGACGCCGACCGAGACGGCCAAGCTCGCCCGGGCGATCCTCGCCGGCTGACCCGGCCCCAGCGGCCGGCGGACCCGGCCCCGGCGGCCGGCGGACCCGCCGTCCGAGCGGCCGCGCCACGAGAGTGGGCCCGCCCCCTGCGCAGGGGGCGGGCCCACTCGGCGTTCCGGACGGCGGCGGCCCCGTCGCCGTCCACCGTCACCCGCCGTCATCCGAGGCCGGGCACCAGCCGTTCCGGCCCGTCCTGCAGCTGGTCGCGCAGCTTGCGGCGCAGCTCCAGCTCCTCGTCCGACAGCGGTCCCTGCGCCGTCCGCGGCGGCACACCGCGTACCGCCTCCCCCTGCGGCACGGGTGGCTCGTAGCGCGTGGGCGCCGTCTGCAGCGTCAGAGCGGTGCTCCCGACCAGGGCGGCCGTGAAGGCGATCGCGGCCCGGGTCCAGAACCGGACCCGGCGTTCGCTCCCCGCCCGCACGACCGGCGGCCCGGAGGCGCGCAGCCTCTCGGCGGACGCCAGCTCGGCCAGCCGGCGGTGCAGGACCTGAGGGTCGGCCAGCTCGGGCAGCCGCTCGGCGAGGGCCTCGCGGGCCCGCAACAGCCGGTGGGCGGCGGCCGGGGTGCTCGCCTCCGTCTCCGCGGCCGTCTCGGGCAGACCGAGGCCGACGCCGTCGTACAGCAGGAGGGTGCGGCGGCGCGGTGGGGGGAGTTTCAGGAAGGCGTTCAGCAGGGTGCGGTCGCCGGGATCGGCGGGCGGCGGTTCCGGATGCCGGTGGCGCAGCCGGAACCGGTGCCAGGGGGAGAGGGCGTATTCGTACGCCGTCGCCCGCACCCAGCCCACCGGGTCCCGGTCACGGGCCACCTCGGGCCAGCGTTCCCAGGCGAGCTGGAAGGCCCGCTCCACCGACTCGCGCGCCAGCTCCCGGCGCCCGGTCAGCAGATACGTCTGGCGTACGAGGGCGGGGGCGCTGAACTCGTAGAGCGCGTCGTAGGCCTGAGCGGGTGTCAACGCGGGTGCCGGTTCGGGGGGCTTCGGCTCGGGGGACTTCGGGCCGGGGCTCCCGTGCCGGGGCTGCCCGGGCGCGGCCGGTGGTTCCGCGGAGAGCGGGAGCCCGCCGTCGGCCTGCGCAACGACGCCCCCGGCCCCAGGCCCGTTCCCGGCCCCGTCCCCGGCCCCGTCCCCGGCCCCGTCCCCGGCCCCGGACCCGGACCCGGACCCGGACCCGGGATCGGGCCCGACAGCCGCGGCCGCCCCGGCGACCACGACCACCACCGGCGCCGGCTCCGGCCCTCGGTCCGGCCCCAGGCCGGGCTCCGACTCCGACTCCGGCTCGGGCTCCGGCGCCGGCTCGGGCTCCGACTCCTGCGTCGGTTCCCCTGCGGGCGCCGCGTGCTGATCCACCGTCGGTTCGGTCCCGTGCCCCGGCGGAGCCCCCGGTGCGGGCCGCGGTTCCGGTGCGGTCGCGGGCCGCCCGGTCGCCGGTGCGTCGGCCAGGGCGGCGAGCAGTTTCGCGTACGTCTCCCGTTTCCGGCCGCGCGGAGTCGTACGGCCGCTCTCCCACGCGCGGACCGCCTCGCGAGTGACACCCATCCGCGCGGCGAGCTGATCCGGCGTCAGCGCGGCGGCCTCGCGCAGGCGTCGGCGCACCGGGGGAGGAGGGAGCGGAGTTGCGGGGGTCCGCGTCACAGGTCACCCCTTCGTACGAAAAAGTACATAAACATATATTGGGCGACACAGCGGTGCTTCGCCCGTTACTACGGGAAAGCGCGTGTCGTTGGGAGCATGGCGGGCGTGACGCTGACGACCCTTCGACGGGACACGTTCCCCCTGCTCCGCACCCTGTGGCACGACCGGGCGCCCGGCATGTCCGCCGGTCTCCTGGGCGGCGCGTTCGCGGCGGCTCTCGGACTGGCCGCGCTCGCCGTCCTGGTGACGGTGGTGTGGGTCAGCTCGCCCTACCCCGACAGTGGTCCCGGCGGCGCCCTGCGCACCACCGCGTCCCTGTGGGTGCTGGCGCACGGCGCCGAACTGATCCGCACCGACACGCTCTCCGGCACCCCCGCGCCCGTCGGCGTCACCCCGCTGCTGCTGCTCGCCGGGCCGGTGTGGCTGCTGCACCGGGCGGCCCGGGACGCGACGGACCCCGGGGACGGCGCGGGTATCACCGTGGGGGCGGGGGCCGGTGTGCGGGTGGGCGGCCCGGAAGGACGGGACGACGGGCCGCCGCCCGTCTCCGCGCGCCTCGCCTGGGCGGGGGTCGTCCTCGGCTACCTGGCCGTCGCCGTACCCGTCGTGCTGTACGGGGCGGGCGGAGAGCTGCGGCCCTCCTGGGGCCGGACCGTGGTGTGCCTGCCCCTGGTGGCCATGTCGGCGGCGGGCGCCGGGGTGTGGACGGCGTTCGGCCGCCCGGGCGGGCCGGTGGGGCGGGCACTGCGCGGACTGCCCCGGAGCCTGCGCGAGCTGCTCGTGGAGCCGGACGCGCGCCTGGGCGCCGCGACGCGTGCCGCGGGCGCCGGGGTGGCGGTGCTCGTCGGGGGCGGGGCGCTGCTGCTCGCGGTCTCACTGGTGTGGCACGGCGGCGCCGCCCGCGGCGCCTTCCTGCGGCTGTCCGAGGGATGGCCGGGACAGTTCGCCGTACTGCTGCTCTGCCTGGCGCTGGTGCCGAACGCGGCCGTGTGGGCGGCGGCGTACGGCCTCGGGCCGGGGTTCGTGCTGGGCACCGGACACGTCGTGGGGCCCCTGCACGCCGCGCCGGCTCCGCTGCTGCCGCCGTTCCCGCTGCTGGCGGCGGTACCGGAGGCGGGACCGGGGACGCCGCTGCACTGGGCGGCCGGGGCGGTGCCGCTGGCCGCGGGTGCGGCGGTGGGGTGGTTCACGGCGAGGGTCGCCGCGGTGGGGGACGTCACCGTGGAGATCGCCACGATCGGGGGTGCCGTGGTGGGGGAGGGGCCGAAGGGGGCCGGTGTGCCGTGGACCGTGGGCCGGACCGTCGTCGCCGCGTGGCTCGCCGCGCTGTTGAGCGGATGCCTGGTCGCGCTGCTGTCCGTGCTGGCGGGCGGGCCCCTCGGGAACGCGGGGCTGGCCCGGTTCGGACCGGTGTGGTGGCAGACCGGGGGCGCGACGGTGGTGTGGGTCGGGGTGGTGGCCGCTCCGGTGGCGGTGGTGGGGCGGTGGTGGCTGGGCCGGGGGACCGGCGGAGGTGGAGTGCCGGTGCGGGCGTGGGTGTCCTCCGCGGGGTGCCTGGAACGTCTGGGGCGCCTTGGGAGCCGGCGACGGCGGCGCACCGGGGACGGAGCGCCGCTCGATCTGCTGCCCGCGGACTCTCCGGCGGATCCGTCCCGGGTGCCGTGAGGGAGGGGGCGGTGGTGTCCGTCCGCAGGCCTTTTCCGCCCCGCCGGCCCACCCCTGTTCCCTCCTTGGGGACTGCCGCTCCCGGGGGAGGAACAGGGGCGGGCCGGCGGGGAGGTGTCAGCCGTCCGTGTCGAGGACGTCGCGGAGCTGTTCGGGGAGGTGCCTGTCGCAGGACTCCTGGGCCACGCCGGTCAGGGCGTCGTTGCGGCAGGTGTAGTAGTCGCTGTAGACCAGCCGCGCGGAGAACGAACCGGCGACCAGGAGCAGAGCCAGCGAGGACGTGACCAGACCGCTGATCGCGGCGGTCCGCTGGGGACGGGTCTCCTGGAGCCCGGCCGGGGCCGGGGTGTCCGGACCGGCGGCGGCGCGGGGCTTGGTGCTCAGGGCACTGATGCCCCAGTACAGGGCGAGGGCACCGAGCAGCAGGGCCAGGTAGTGCCAGCTGAAGAGTGCGAAGAAGAGTCCCCACATGCCGCACAGCAGGGCGTAGCGGGCACGCCGCTGGGCCGGGTCCGTCGGGTCCCAGCGCGGGCCGCCGCCACCGCCCTGGCCCTCGGGGCCGGAGCCGCCGGGCCGCTCGCCGAAGCCGCCGGAGGAACGGCCGGGCTGACGGTCGCTCCACTGCCGGCCCCACCCCGGTCGCCCGCCGTCACCCTGGCCGCCGCCCTGCGCGCCGTCGCCGCCCGACGGGTGCCGCGGCTGCCAGGGGCGGTCCGGTGTGCCCTCCGGCGGCGGGGCGAACGGATTGTCGTCCGGGGACGAGGCCGGAGGCTGGGCCGAGGTCGGGGGCTGGGGCCTGCCGCCCTGCTCGTCGCCGTTCCGCCGGTCCGAGGAGGCGTCGGAGGCGTCGGAGGACGAGGAAGGGTGTTCCCGCAGCAACACGGTGCTGCGTCCCCCTGGCTGCGCCGACTGCTGGGGGAGCGTGAGCAGTCGCGGGCTGCGGTCCGGCATCAAGTGAGCGTCTTCCCCTTGGCGATAGCGAACTGACGACAACGGAGTGGAGGGTACGGACCGCGCAATACGCCCCGGTACGCCTCGGTACGACTGGTGAACGCGTGGCACACGGACCGCGTTCCCGGCCCGGTCCTCCGCAGACGCTACCTTCCGGCCACGCCCCCGTCCCGAGGGGGCCGTCAGGTGTGCCGGTATCGTTGCTGACGGTCGGCCGCTTCGTAGACTTCCCCGTATCCCGGGGCGCGAAGCGTTCGTAGGAACGCACAAACCGGCGAACGGGCCGACCGCACAGACCCGCTCCCCCCGAGAAAGGCCCCCACCGTGGCCGCCAAGCCCGTGGCCCAGCGAGCCAAGCGCCTAGTGGTGCTGGTCTCCGGATCCGGCACCAATCTGCAGGCGCTCCTCGACGAGATCGCCGCCACCGGCGTCGAGGCCTACGGGGCCGAGATCGTGGCCGTGGGCGCCGACCGCGACGGCATCGAGGGCCTCGCGCGCGCCGAGCGCGCCGGGCTGCCGACCTTCGTGAGAAGGGTCAGGGACTACGGGAGCCGCGAGGAGTGGGACGCGGCGCTCGCCGAGGCCGTCGCCGCCCACGAGCCGGACCTCGTCGTCTCGGCCGGGTTCATGAAGATCGTGGGCAAGGAGTTCCTGGCGCGGTTCGGGGGGCGGTTCGTCAACACCCACCCCGCGCTCCTCCCCAGCTTCCCGGGGGCCCACGGCGTGCGGGACGCGCTCGCGTACGGGGCCAGGGTCACCGGCTGCACCGTCCACTTCGTCGACGACGGCGTCGACACCGGGCCGATCATCGCGCAGGGCGTGGTGGAGATCCGGGACGAGGACGACGAAGGCGCTCTGCACGAGCGCATCAAGGAAGTCGAGCGAAGGCTGCTCGTCGATGTCGTGGGGCGGCTCGCCCGCAACGGCTATCGCATTGAGGGACGAAAGGTAGTTATCCAGTGACCGCCACCGCCGAGAGCTCCAAGCGGGCCATCCGTCGCGCACTCGTCAGCGTCTACGACAAGACCGGGCTCGAGGAGCTCGCCCGCGGGCTCCACGAGGCGGGCGTCGAGCTCGTCTCCACCGGGTCCACCGCCGGCCGGATCGCCGCCGCCGGCGTCCCCGTCACCAAGGTCGAGGAGCTGACCGGCTTCCCCGAGTGCCTGGACGGCCGCGTCAAGACGCTGCACCCCAAGGTGCACGCCGGCATCCTCGCCGACCTGCGTCTGGAGAGCCACCGGCAGCAGCTCGGCGAGCTGGGCGTGGAGCCGTTCGACCTGGTCGTGGTGAACCTGTACCCGTTCCGCGAGACCGTCGCCTCGGGCGCCACCCCCGACGAGTGCGTCGAGCAGATCGACATCGGCGGCCCCTCGATGGTCCGCGCCGCCGCCAAGAACCACCCCTCCGTCGCGGTCGTCACCAGCCCGGACCGGTACGCCGACGTGCTGTCCGCGGTGAAGGACGGCGGCTTCGACCTCGCCGCCCGCAAGCGGCTGGCCGCCGAGGCGTTCCAGCACACCGCCGCGTACGACGTCGCCGTCGCCTCCTGGTTCGCCTCCGAGTACGCTCCCGTCGACGAGTCGCGGTTCCCGGACTTCCTCGGCGCCACCTACGAGCGCGCCCACACCCTGCGCTACGGCGAGAACCCGCACCAGCCCGCCGCGCTCTACACCGCCCCCGAGGGCGGCGGCCTCGCGCAGGCCGAGCAGCTGCACGGCAAGGAGATGTCGTACAACAACTACACGGACACGGACGCCGCCCGCCGTGCCGCGTACGACCACGACGAGCCCTGCGTCGCGATCATCAAGCACGCCAACCCGTGCGGCATCGCGGTGGGCGCGGACGTCGCCGAGGCGCACCGCAAGGCGCACGCCTGCGACCCGCTGTCCGCGTTCGGCGGCGTGATCGCGGTCAACCGCCCGGTCTCCAAGGAGATGGCCGAGCAGGTCGCCGAGATCTTCACCGAGGTCATCGTCGCGCCGGACTACGAGGACGGCGCCCTCGAAGCCCTCACCAGGAAGAAGAACATCCGCGTGCTCCGCGCCCCCGAGGCGCCCGCCGCCCCGGTCGAGGCCAAGCCGATCGACGGCGGCGCCCTCCTCCAGGTCACCGACCGCCTCCAGGCCGAGGGCGACGACCCGAAGACCTGGACCCTCGCCACCGGCGAGGCCCTGTCCGAGGCGGAGCTGGCCGAGCTGGCCTTCGCCTGGAAGGCGTGCCGCGCCGTCAAGTCCAACGCGGTCCTGCTCGCCAAGGACGGCGCCTCGGTCGGCGTCGGCATGGGCCAGGTCAACCGCGTCGACTCCGCGAAGCTCGCGGTGGAGCGCGCGGGCGCCGAGCGCGCGCAGGGGGCGTACGCCGCCTCCGACGCGTTCTTCCCCTTCCCGGACGGCCTGGAGATCCTCACCGCGGCGGGCGTCAAGGCCGTGGTCCAGCCCGGCGGTTCGGTCCGTGACGAACTGGTCGTCGAGGCGGCGAAGAAGGCCGGCGTGACGATGTACTTCACCGGGACACGGCACTTCTTCCACTGACCGGCACACGAGGGCGCCCCGGTGCACCGGCACCGGGGCGCCCTCCGTCGTGCGCCTCGTGGACAGGTCCTGCCCGGACGCTGCCGAACAGCCCGCGAAGAACAGGAACACGCCGGTCCACAGCGGCAGCCGCACGACGTCGCCGTTGCTGTCGCTGTCGCCGTAGCCGTAGAAGGATCCGCCCGGATGACGTCCAGGCTCTCCGCGTCGATGGGGCCCTGCGGGTGGTGGATCAGGACTCTCCCCGCCCGGCAGCGGTTCGTGAGCGCGGCCGGCGCAGGGCCGTGACGCACCGGGGCCGTGTCCCCCTCGTACGGGCTCGTACGGTGGGACACGGCCCCGGCAGGTGAAGGGCGCGGAAGCGTTCCGCGGCCGTCAGTAGCGCGGGCGCTTGAACCACGCGGCGCCCTTGGAGTTGCCGACGAACACGGCTATCAGGATGCCGAACACCAGGTGGATGATGCCGAACACGGTGAACGGGTAGACCGCGATGATGGCGGTGAGGATGCCGAAGACCAGGGTGGTGACGCGCAGCCCGTTGCCGCCGGAGTTGAACTTCGCGGCCAGCACCGCCGCCCAGACACCCCAGGCGAGTGCGAGGAGCATGACGCCCCACAGCACACCGGTGGAATAGTCGGCCAGTTCGTCGAACGCGGGGTCCTCCTTGGCCTGGCCGACGGCCACGGCCCCGAAGGCGAAGAGGGCCGTGCCGATCACCTGGAAGCCGACGATCACCCAGAGCAGGACGCGCGCGGTGCTGACGGTGCCGGGCATCGTGGTGGGCGCGGCCCCGTAGGGCTGCTGCACCGGCGGAGCCTGGGGGTAGCCGTAACCGGGCTGGCCGGAGGGCTGCTGCGGCTGGCCGTAGCCCGGCTGCTGGCCCTGCGGCGCACCGTAGGGGTTGTTCGGGTCGCCGAAACTCATGGCGGTACTTCCTCCGTTGCTTTCACGTGCGGGGACGACGCGTGGCGCGATGCGGAGGAAGAGTTCTGCGAAGCGGTTCGTCCCCCCGGTACGGCCCCGCGGCACTGTGCCGCCTCATCGTTCTCGACCGGTCTCTTTCTTGTCCAGCCCGGTCACAAGGTGTTGTGCAAGTGCAACCTCGCTGTTCACGACCGGGACCGGCGGAGAGGTGCCGGGGAGGTGACCGGATGGTGGCCGGATTGGAACCGGGGGCCGGTCATCCGCGAGGATGGGGGGCATGACCGCCCAGATTCTCGATGGCAAGGCCACCGCAGCCGCGATCAAGTCCGAACTGACCGCCCGCGTGGCGGCGCTGAAGGAGAAGGGCGTCACGCCCGGCCTCGGCACCGTCCTGGTCGGCGACGACCCCGGCAGCCAGAAGTACGTCGCGGGCAAGCACCGCGACTGCGCCCAGGTCGGCATCGCCTCCATCCAGCGTGAACTGCCCGGCACGGCCACCCAGGAGGAGATCGAGGCGGTCGTCCGCGAGCTGAACGAGGACCCGGCCTGCACCGGTTACATCGTCCAGCTGCCCCTGCCCAAGGGCATCGACGAGAACCGCATCCTCGAGCTGATGGACCCGGACAAGGACGCGGACGGCCTCCACCCGATGAACCTCGGGCGTCTCGTCCTGGGCGAGCCGGCCCCGCTGCCCTGCACCCCGAACGGCATCCTCACCCTGCTGCGCCGCTACGGCGTGGAGATCAAGGGCGCCGAGGTCGTGGTCGTCGGCCGCGGCGTCACCATCGGCCGCCCGATGCCGCTGCTGCTCACCCGGCGCAGCGAGAACGCCACCGTGACCCAGTGCCACACCGGCACCCGCGACCTGTCGGCCCACCTCAAGCGCGCGGACATCATCGTCGCCGCGGCCGGCTCCCCGCACCTGATCCGCGCCGAGGACGTCAAGCCCGGCGCGGCCGTCCTCGACGTCGGCGTCTCCCGCAACGCCGAGGGGAAGATCGTCGGCGACGTCCACCCGGACGTGGCCGGGGTGGCCGCCTGGATCTCCCCGAACCCCGGCGGCGTCGGCCCGATGACCCGGGCTCAGCTCCTGGTCAACGTGGTCGAGGCGGCGGAGCGCAGTGCCGGCTGAGGGACGCCGCGCGATGCCGGCCGGGTCCGGGAAGGGAACCGGGGGCGACGACGGACGCCCGGAGACGGAGCGCCCGGAGAAAAAACCCCCGCCACAGGAGTCCCCGGTGCAGGAACCCCCGGCGGAGGAGCTCACCGTCCGGGACCCCGTCAGCGCGCCCGACGCCGAGGGCAGGCCACGGCGCGTCACGCGCCGGTTCCCCCTGTTCACGCGGGACACCGCGCGCCCCGAGGGCGGTGGCCGGGCCGCGGGCCGCGACGCCCCGGCGCCCGTCCGGCAGTGGCCGGTGCTCACCGTGGTGGGGCTCGTCGGGACCGGCCTGCTGCTGACCGCGCTGGACGTCTTCCGGTGGGGACTGCTGCTGATCGGTGTCGCGCTGCTGATCGGTGCCGTACTGCGCTGGGTGCTGCCCGACGTCGGCATGCTGGCGGTGCGTTCGCGCTTCACCGACATCACCACCTGCACGGCCCTGGGCCTCGCCATCGTCCTGCTGGCGCTGATGGCCCAGCCGAAGCCCGTGCTGCAGATCCCGTTCCTGAAGGACGCCCTGCACTTCACGGTCAGCAGGTAGCCGGCCCGCGTACGGCGGCCCCTCCTCCACCCCCGTGGGAGAACGGGCCGCCGTCGCGACCCACCCTCCTGCACGCGGAACGCCCTGTTCAACGCCCGGCGGGCCGCTGTGGCACGGAAGTGACCATTCCGCTACCGAGTCCGTGAACGACGGGGATGCTTGCGCCGGGTGTGACCGTACATGTGCGTTCCGTACGGCGGTGCGGGACTTTCCGTACGGCGGTGCGGGCCGGTCCGTATCACGGGCGGGGGTTCCGTTCCGCGCGCGGGAGCGTCAGTGGGACACTGGACCGGGGACCGGCGGGCGTGCGACGGTGCATGCTCGCGATTTCTGTGCTCCTGTGCGCCCCCACCCCGGGAACTGAGATCCTGACCGGGCGCATCCCTGTGGGTAGCCAGAACGGGGACTCGGCGCGGGACGCCGCGCGCGTGGGTCACGGGGAACCGAGCGGGGAAGAAACAGCACGTCACCGGGGGAAGAGGGGGAAGCAGTGCCTCGTTGGAAGGCCTTGCCCGAGGAACTTGATCCGCAGATCAGGGAGTTCACCGGCCAGTTGCGCCGGCTCGTGGACCGGAGCGAGCTGAGCATCGCGTCGCTGGCCGACGCCACGGGCTACAGCAAGACGTCCTGGGAGCGGTATCTGAACGGCCGGCTGCTCGCGCCCAAGGGCGCGATCGTGGCCCTGGCCGAGGTCACGCGGACCAACCCGGTCCACCTGACCACCATGTGGGAGCTGGCCGAGCGCGCCTGGAGCCGCTCGGAGATGCGCCACGACATGACCATGGAGGCCATCCGGATCTCCCAGGCGCGCGCCGCGCTCGGTGAGCAGGGCGCCGCGGCCGGCTCGGGCGGTGGCCGCGGCGGCAGGTCCGGGCGGCGCGGCGGCGGGGCGGCGGCCAAGCCGGGCGTCGCCGGACCGGCGGGCGTGGCGCCCACGCTGCCGCCGACGGCGGTTCCCGTGCAGCCGACGGCCGCCGACAGCCCCGACGCGGCCGTCGGCCCGGTCCGGGGCGGCGGTACGTCCGGCGGCCCCTCCGACGGCAACTCGTGGGGCCTCGCGGGATACCGGGGGCCCGCACCGGCGGGCGAGCGCGTCCGGCGCCCCGGCGCCACGGCCGCGACGCCCGTCGCCGAGCCGGGACCGGCCCGCACCGGGGGCACCGGCACCCACGGCGGGTCCCCGCACGGCGCGAACCGGGGCCGCAACGGCACCTCGGGCGGCGGCGGGCGGACGACGACGCTCATCGCGGGCGTCGTCGGCGTGCTCGTCGTGATCGCGGGCGCCTTCTTCCTCCTGCAGGACGGCGACGAGAAGCAGAACGGGGCCGCCGAGCCCTCCCCGTCGCCCACCGCGAACACCAGCACCGCGCTGCCGCCCGGGGTCAAGTGCAGCGGCGACACGTGCACCGGCAAGGACCCGGAGACCATGGGCTGCGGCGGCGACCTGGTGACGACCGCCTCGTCCGCCACCGTCGGCACGGCGGCCGTCGAGGTCCGCTACAGCAAGACCTGCGGCACCGCCTGGGCCCGCGTCACCCAGGCCGCGCAGGGCGACGAGGTCCAGATCAGCGCGGGCGGCAGGAACGCGCAGACGGGCCGGGTCGCCGCGGCCGGCAGCACGGTCGCGTACACCCCGATGGTGGCGGTGAAGTCCGCGGCCGAGGCCGAGGCGTGCGTGACCCTGGCGTCGGGCCAGAAGGGCTGCACGGACTGATCCCCGCACCGTCCGCGTCCCGGCCCGGGACGCGGACGGAACAGAAAAATCTCCCGGCGCGGGCATGCTCCGCGTCCTTCCGGGCACGCGGACAGTACCCCCACGGGAGCCCGGTGACGGTGTCCCCGAACGGCGGCCGTCTTCGTCCCCCCTCTCCCGGACAGGCGGCCGCCTCTTCCCCGTCCGGCCCTCTCGCGTTCCCCGGCGCGCGCACGGCCGCTCCCGCACGTCCCGCCCGCTCTCCGGCCCGGACCCGCACACCCCCGCACGTCCCCGCCCGCGCGGCCGGACACGCCCCCCGTACGTCCGTCCGCCCGCACACCCGGCCCCCTCCGGGTGACCCGCGCGCGGCGCTGTGGGGTGGGCCACACCGACCCGGACGTCCCGGACACCGCGGGCGCGATAGCCTGACCGCTGGATCTCTCTTGACGCCAAGAGATCGATCACCCGTCGGTGATCCATCCGTACCGGTGATCGATCATCACGGCGGTCCGGTCACGAGCCGGAGCGGGATCCCGCACCCGGGGCAGGGACGCCCCACCGCCAGCTGTCATACGGAGAACGCCATGACCCGCACTCCCGTGAACGTCACCGTCACCGGCGCGGCCGGCCAGATCGGTTACGCCCTGCTCTTCCGCATCGCCTCCGGCCAGCTGCTCGGCGCGGACGTGCCGGTCAAGCTGCGCCTGCTGGAGATCACCCCGGCGCTCAAGGCCGCCGAGGGCACCGCGATGGAGCTGGACGACTGCGCGTTCCCGCTCCTGCAGGGCATCGAGATCACCGACGACCCGAACGTCGCCTTCGACGGCGCCAACGTCGCCCTCCTCGTCGGCGCCCGCCCCCGCACCAAGGGCATGGAGCGCGGTGACCTCCTCGAGGCCAACGGCGGCATCTTCAAGCCGCAGGGCAAGGCCATCAACGACCACGCCGCGGACGACATCAAGGTCCTCGTCGTCGGCAACCCGGCCAACACCAACGCCCTGATCGCCCAGGCCGCCGCCCCGGACGTACCGGCCGAGCGCTTCACCGCGATGACCCGCCTCGACCACAACCGCGCGCTGACCCAGCTCGCGAAGAAGACGGGCACGTCGGTCGCCGACATCAAGCGCCTGACCATCTGGGGCAACCACTCCGCCACCCAGTACCCGGACATCTTCCACGCCACCGTCGCCGGCAAGAACGCCGCCGAGGTCGTGAACGACGAGAAGTGGCTGGCCGACGACTTCATCCCGACCGTCGCCAAGCGCGGCGCGGCCATCATCGAGGCCCGCGGCGCCTCCTCGGCCGCCTCCGCCGCCAACGCCGCCATCGACCACGTCCACACCTGGGTCAACGGCACCGCCGAGGGCGACTGGACCTCCATGGGCATCCCGTCCGACGGCTCCTACGGCGTCCCGGAGGGCCTGATCTCCTCCTTCCCGGTCACCTGCAAGGACGGCAAGTACGAGATCGTCCAGGGCCTGGAGATCAACGAGTTCTCCCGCGCCCGCATCGACGCCTCCGTCAAGGAGCTGTCGGAGGAGCGCGAGGCGGTCCGCGGCCTCGGCCTCATCTGACGCACCCCGCTTCACCGGTGATCCCCGGCCCCGCCACCACGGCGGGCCCGGGGATCACCGCGTTCCGGACGCCCCCGCGCTCACCCTGCCGTCACCCGTGCTGTCCCGTCGTCACCCGTGCTGTCCCGGCGTGTAGTGACCCGGCGTCAGGCGGCACGTCACGCCGAAGCGGTTCCAGGCGTTGATCACCGTGATCGCGGCGATCAGGTGGGCCAGCTCGGTCTCGTCGAAGTGCTCGGCGGCCTTCTCGTACACCGCGTCCGGCACGAAACCGTCCGTCAGGACGGTCACCGCCTCGGTCAGTTCGATCGCCGCGAGCTCCTTCTCCGTGTAGAAGTGCCGTGACTCCTCCCAGGCGGAGAGCTGCACGATCCGCTCCACGCTCTCGCCGGCCGCGAGCGCGTCCTTGGTGTGCATGTCCAGGCAGAAGGCGCAGTGGTTGAGCTGCGAGGCACGGATCTTCACCAGTTCCTTCAGCTTCGGGTCCAGACCCCGCCCGGCCGCCTTCTCCAGCCCCAGCATCGCCTTCCAGACCTCGGGGGCGTGCTTGGCCCACTCCAGCCGGGGCGCGACCTCCGGGGCGAAGGAGTCGGAGGAGGCGGCGGGGGAGGCGGAGGCGGCGGTGGCGGTGTTCTCGTTCGTCTTCGTCGTCATGCCCTCGAGACTAGGAGCAAGGCGGCCCACGGGTATGGTCCACTTCCATGGCGGAATCATGGGCCACTTTCGGCGTGGACCTGCATCTCGACCGGTCGGGACCCGGACTGCGCCGGGGCCTGACCGACGCCCTGCGCGAGGCGGTCCGCAGCGGCCGGCTGGCCCCCGGCACCCGGCTGCCCTCCTCGCGCTCCCTCGCCGCCGACCTGGGCGTGGCCCGCAACACGGTGACCGAGGTCTACGCCGATCTGACGGCCGAGGGCTGGCTCACCGCCCGCCGGGGCTCCGGCACCCGCGTCGCCGACCGCACCCCCGCCACCCCCGACAGCCGGCCGGCCCCGCACCGCCGGGAGCCGGCCCCGCCCGCCTACGACCTCGTCCCCGGCACCCCCGAACTGGCGTCGTTCCCCCGCACCCGGTGGCTGAAGGCCGCCCGCCGCGCCCTGGCCGCCGCCCCCGACCGGGCCCTCGGCTACGGCGACCCCCGCGGCCGCGCCGAACTGCGCACCGCGCTCGCCGGCTACCTCTCCCGCGCCCGCGGCGTCCACGCCGTCCCCGACCGCATCGTCGTCTGCGCGGGCTTCGCCGGCGGCCTCGGCGTCCTCGCCGAGCTGCTGCGCCACCGGGGCGTGCGCTCCGTCGCCGTCGAGTCCTACGGCCTGCCCCACCACCGCCGGCTGCTCACCCGCGCGGGCCTCGGCACACCCCCGCTGCCCTTCGACGACCACGGCACCCGGCCCCCCGGCGACGGACCGGCCGCCGCCGGGGCCGTGCTCCTCACCCCCTCCCACCAGTTCCCGATGGGCCTCACGCTGCCCCCCGAGCGCCGCACCGCCCTGATCGACCACGCCCGCCGCACCGGCGCACTGGTCCTGGAGGACGACTACGACGGCGAGTTCCGCTACGACCGCCAGTCCGTCGGCGCCCTCCAGAGCCTCGACCCCGACCGCGTCGTCTACCTGGGCACCGCCAGCAAGTCCCTCGCCCCCGGGCTGCGCCTGGGCTGGCTGGTGCTGCCGCCCGCGCTCGTCGAGGACGCCATGGACGCCATGGCGGGCCGCGCCCCGGGCGTCCTGGACCAGCTGACCCTCGCGGAGTTCCTCCGCTCCGGCGACTACGACCGGCACGTACGCGCCGCCCGCCTGCGCTACCGGCGCCGCCGCGACGCCCTGGTCGCCGCCCTCGCCGAACGCGCCCCCGGGGTACGCGTCACCGGGATCGCCGCCGGGCTGCACGCCGTGCTCCGGCTCCCTCCCGGCACCGAGCAGCAGGTGGTCCGCGCCGCGGCCTGGCACGGACTCGCCGTCCACGGCCTGTCCGTCTTCCGGCACCCCGAGGCGGACGTGGCCCCGCTGGACGCCCTGGTCGTCGGCTACGGCACCCCGCCGGACCATGCCTGGACGGGGGCGCTGGACGCGCTGTGCCGGGCGCTGCCGTAGAGTCCCCCGGCGGCGCGGTCGTACACTCGACCGGTCCAACTGCCGTACCGGACACCACGTGACGGGGGAAAGACGGACATGGCACAGACCCGACGGCGGCTGCGGTCCAGCACGGTGGTGCTCGGCGGCATGGGGGTGCTCGCGGCGGCCCTGAGCGCGTGCGGCTCGGACCCCGACCGCCGCTGCGTGGACCGCGACAGCTACGACCACCTCAAGGGCTACGAGGTCGTCTCCGACAAGAACTGCAGGTCCGGCTCCTCCGGCAAGAGCCGCAAGACCTCGCGCGTCACGGACGCCGACTGGTACTACGACGCCGACGTCAGCAACGGCTGGGCCGACTCCGGCACCTTCAGCCGCGACGAGGCCGTCGACCGCGGCGGCTTCGGCTGCTCGGGCTCCGGCAGCGGCGGCGGCTGACCGCCGTGGAACGCCGTACCACCACCCCCCGCCCGGGCTGGCAGCGGACCGTCGAGGAACAGGGGCTCGTCTACCCCCTCACCCGCTTCCCCGACGGCTCCCTGCGCCCGTACTGGGACGAGAGCGCGTACTACGTCTTCTCCCTCCCGGAGGTCGAGGCGCTGGAGGAGACCGTCGAGGAGCTGCACCGCATGTGCCTGGCGGCCGCCGGGCACATCGTCGCCGCCGGCCGCTTCGCCGACCTCGGCATCACCGACCCGCGCGTCGTCCACGCGGTCACCGAGGCCTGGCACCGGCGCGCCGAACTCCCCTCCGTCTACGCCCGCTTCGACCTGCGCTACGACGGCACGGGCCCGGCCAAGCTCCTGGAGTACAACGCCGACACCCCGACCTCGCTGGTGGAGGCGGCCTCCCCGCAGTGGTTCTGGATGGAGGAACGGTTCCCCGGCGCCGACCAGTGGAACAGCCTCCACGAACGGCTCGTCGACGCCTGGAGGAAGCAGGCCGCCCTGCTGCCGCCCGGCAGCCCCCTGTACTTCGCGAACTCCGAGGCCGACGAGCTGGGCGAGGACCTGATGACGGTCGCCTACCTCAAGGAGACCGCCGAGCAGGCCGGCCTGGCCACCGAGTGGATCTCCATGGAGGAGATCGGCTGGGACCGCCTCTCCGGCCGCTTCGTCGACACGAAGCTCCGTTTCATCCGCAGCATCTTCAAGCTCTACCCCTGGGAGTGGCTCACCACCGACCGCTTCGCCGGCCACGTCCTGGACACCCTCGACAACGGCGGCGGCACCGGTACCACCCTGTGGATCGAGCCCGCCTGGAAGATGCTGCTCAGCAACAAGGCCCTCCTGGCGATCCTCTGGGAGCTGTACCCCGGCCACCCGAACCTGCTGCCCGCCTACCTCGACGGCCCCCGCGAGCTGGCCCGCACCACCGGCTACGTCGCCAAGCCCCTGCTGGGCCGCGAGGGCGCCGGAGTCACGGTCCACCGCCCCGGCACCGAGGCCCCCGCACGCACCGAGGCGTGCTGCTACCAGGAGCTCGCCCCCCTGCCCGACTTCGACGGCAACCGGGTCGTCCTCGGCGCCTGGGTCGTGGAGGACGAGTCGGCGGGCCTGGGCATCCGCGAGTCCTCGGGCCTGGTGACGGACGAGTACGCCCGCTTCCTGCCGCACGTGATCCTGTGAGTCTCTGACCCTGCGAGCCTCCCGCTCGCATGGTGGACGCCGGATCACCGCCGCGAGGGCCGCCCGGTAGGCTGACCCAGGGCCGTGACTGGCGCGCTGGGATGGGACCGACCATCGGGGAGCGGCCCGTACGGGAATGTGTGCCGTGCGCCTGGGCCGAACCGTGTACGCCGAACGCCACGTCCGGAGGTCCCCATGTCAGCAGAGCTTTCCCCCGCGTCCACCGCCTACCGCGCCGCCCTCGACGTGATCCGCGCCGTCGAGCCGCGCGTCGCCGACGCCATCGGCCAGGAGGTCGCCGACCAGCGCGAGATGCTCAAGCTGATCGCCTCCGAGAACTACGCCTCCCCGGCGACGCTGCTGACCATGGGCAACTGGTTCAGCGACAAGTACGCCGAGGGCACCGTCGGCCGCCGCTTCTACGCCGGCTGCCGCAACGTCGACACCGTCGAGTCCCTCGCCGCCGAGCACGCCCGCGAGCTGTTCGGCGCCCGCCACGCCTACGTCCAGCCGCACTCCGGCATCGACGCCAACCTCGTCGCCTTCTGGGCCGTCCTCGGCGCCCGCGTCGAGGTGCCCTTCCTGGAGAAGACCGGCGTCCGCCAGATCAACGACCTGTCCGAGGCCGACTGGGCCGAGCTGCGCCAGGCCTTCGGCAACCAGCGCATGCTCGGCATGTCCCTCGACGCCGGCGGCCACCTCACCCACGGCTTCCGCCCGAACATCTCCGGCAAGATGTTCGACCAGCGCTCCTACGGCACCGACCCCGCCACCGGCCTGATCGACTACGAGGCCCTGCGCGCCCAGGCCCGCGAGTTCAAGCCGCTGATCATCGTCGCCGGCTACTCCGCCTACCCCCGCCTGGTGAACTTCCGGATCATGCGCGAGATCGCCGACGAGGTCGGCGCGACCCTCATGGTCGACATGGCGCACTTCGCGGGCCTCGTCGCGGGCAAGGTCCTCACCGGCGACTTCGACCCGGTCCCGCACGCCCAGATCGTCACCACCACCACCCACAAGTCGCTGCGCGGCCCGCGCGGCGGCATGGTCCTGTGCGACGACTCCCTCAAGGACCAGGTCGACCGCGGCTGCCCGATGGTCCTCGGCGGCCCGCTCCCGCACGTCATGGCCGCCAAGGCCGTCGCCCTCGCCGAGGCCCGCCGGCCCGAGTTCCGGGACTACGCCCAGCGCGTCGTCGACAACTCCCGCGCCCTCGCCGAGGGCCTGATGAGGCGCGGCGCCACCCTGGTCACCGGCGGCACCGACAACCACCTCAACCTGATCGACGTCGCCACCTCCTACGGCCTCACCGGCCGTCAGGCCGAGCAGGCCCTGCTGGACTCCGGCATCGTCACCAACCGCAACGCCATCCCCGCCGACCCGAACGGAGCCTGGTACACCTCCGGCATCCGCATCGGCACCCCGGCACTGACCACGCGGGGTCTGGGCACCGCCGAGATGGACGAGGTGGCCGGCCTCATCGACCGCGTCCTGACGGCCGCCGAGCCCGGCACCACCAAGTCCGGCGCCCCCTCCAAGGCGTCCCACGTCCTGGACGGGAAGATCTCCGACGAGATCTCCCGCCGCGCCACCGACCTGGTCGCCGGCTTCCCGCTCTACCCGGAGATCGACCTCGGCTGACAACGCCCCGAAGGGGCACGGGGAACCGCGCGCCCGGCCGCGGCCGGCCCGCGGTTCCCCACCTCCGGAACCGCCCCGCGGCTCTGAGACAATGGGGGGCATGGTGAATGACCGTCCCCGCGTGCTCTCCGGTATCCAGCCGACCTCCGGCTCGTTCCACCTCGGCAACTACCTCGGCGCCGTCCGCCAGTGGGTCGGCATGCAGGACACCCACGACGCGTTCTACATGGTCGTCGACCTGCACGCGATCACGGTCCCGCAGGACCCGAAGGTGTTCCGGGAGAACACCCGGGTCGCCGCCGCCCAGCTCCTCGCGGCCGGTCTCGACCCGGAGCGCTGCACCCTGTTCGTGCAGAGCCACGTGCCCGAGCACGCCCAGCTCGGCTGGCTGATGAACTGCATCACCGGCTTCGGCGAGGCCTCCCGGATGACCCAGTTCAAGGACAAGTCCGCCAAGCAGGGCAGCGACCGCACCACCGTCGGCCTGTTCACCTACCCGATGCTGATGGTCGCCGACATCCTGCTCTACCAGGCCGACCAGGTCCCCGTCGGCGAGGACCAGCGCCAGCACCTCGAGCTGACCCGCGACCTCGCCGACCGCTTCAACCAGACCTACGGCGACACCTTCACCATGCCGAGCGCCTACATCCTCAAGGAGACGGCGAAGATCTACGACCTCCAGGACCCGACCGCCAAGATGAGCAAGTCGGCGGCCACCCCGAAGGGCCTGATCAACCTCCTCGACGAGCCGAAGGTCACCGCGAAGAAGGTCAGGAGCGCGGTCACCGACACCGACACGGTGATCCGCTTCGACCGTGAGAACAAGCCCGGCGTCAGCAACCTGCTGACGATCCACTCCACGCTCACCGGCACCCCGGTCCCCGAATTGGAGCAGCGGTACGAGGGCAAGGGCTACGGCGCGCTCAAGACGGACCTCGCCGAGATCATCGTCGAGTTCGTGACGCCCTTCCGGGAGCGCACCCAGGAGTACCTGGACGACCCGGAGACCCTCGACTCGGTGCTGGCCAAGGGCGCGGAGAAGGCCCGCGCCGTCGCCGCCGAGACCCTCGCCCGGGCGTACGACGGCATGGGATTCCTGCCCGCCAAGCACTGACCCGCCGGGCCGCCCCGAGCCCCCGGCGCGCCGCCGTAGCGCTGCACATCACTCCGGTTGCGCCTGCCCGGGGCAGGGCCGTGGCCGTACAGTCGATAACCGGGTGGCCGCACCGGCGGCCACCGTCGCGCGCCGGTGGGCGGGCGGCACCGACAGAACGACAGGGAGACGACGTGGGGACCGTAACGATCGGCGTGTCGATCGCGGTCCCGGAGCCTCACGGCAGCCGGCTTCAGCAGCTGCGCGCGGGCTTCGGCGACGCCGCGGCGCACGGCATTCCCACGCACGTCACCCTGCTGCCGCCGACCGAGGTCGACGGCGCGGCGCTGCCCGCGATCGAGGCGCACCTGGCGGAGGTGGCGGCCCGCGGCCGGCCCTTCCCGATGCGGCTGTCCGGCACCGGAACGTTCCGTCCGCTGTCGCCCGTGGTCTACGTCCAGGTCGTGGAGGGCGCCGCGGCCTGCTCCTGGCTGCAGGAACGGGTGCGGGACTCCTCCGGGCCCGTCCCGCGTGAACTGCAGTTCCCGTACCACCCGCACGTCACCGTCGCGCACGGCATCGACGAGGCCGCGATGGACCGCGCCTACGAGGAGCTGGCCGACTACGAGGCCCAGTGGCCGTGCACCGGCTTCGCCCTCTACGAGCAGGGCCCCGACGGGGTGTGGCGCAAGCTGCGCGAGTTCCCCTTCGGCAGCGCGGTCGTCCCCCCGCAGTCCGGCCGCGTGGAGAGCGGCTCCGTACCGGCCCGCTAGCCGTACGGCCCGCCTACCCGGGCAGTGCCCCGCTCTGTGCCGCCCTGCGGTGACGCGCGCTCAGGCGCGAGCCCGACTCGCGGCGGGCGGCGCGGCGCAGCAGGGGCACCGCGAGGAGGAACCCGAGGACTGCCCACGCGGCCAGCACCAGGGCGACCAGCGGCAGTTCCCACGTCCCGGCCGGCTCGGCGGCCCGCGCCGCGTCCGGCAGCAGTGCCGCCCGCAGCCCCTGCGCCATCCACTTGAGCGGGAAGACGGAGGCCACCTGCTGCACCGGCACGGGCAGCGAGGTGATCGGGAACACCGTCCCCGAGGTGACCAGCAGCCCCATCACCGGCAGCATGATCAGCGCCAGTGCCTCGCGGGGGTTGGGCAGCACCGCGCCGATGGCCGCGCCCAGCGGCACGACGGCGAGCAGCCCGAGCACGGTGACCCACAGCAGCGTCAGCCACCCGGCCGGCCCCTGCGGCAGCGGCCCGTCCGCCAGCAGGGCACCGGTCCCCAGCAGCAGCACCAGCGAGCCGGCCGCGGTGGCCACCACCAGCAGGCACTTGGCGACGAGATAGGCCGGTATCCCGCCGGGCGTCGCGCGCAGCCGCAGCAGCGCGCCCTCCTCCCGCTCGGTCACCAGCATCTGCGGGAGGTTGACCAGTCCGACCTGGAACAGCAGATAGGCGGCGAAGCCCGCCAGCACCAGATGAGCCATCGGCGTCCCGGTGCCGGGCACGTCGTCGCCGTTCCAGGCGGCGATCAGCAGCGCGACGGCCACGTTGGACAGGTGACCGGACAACTCCTTGGGACTGCGCAGGAGATGCCGCAGCTCGATGCCGCCGCGCCCGAGACCGGCCCGCCAGGAACGGGCCGCCCGGGATCCCGTTCCCCTCATGCGGCCCGCACCTCCTTCTCGTCCTCGGCCCCGTCCGCGCGGTGCACCATGTGCAGGTAGGTGTCCTCCAGCGTCGGGCGGCGGACCTCCAGGCCGGCGAGGGGGCCGGCGGCGTCCTGATGGAGTTCCCACACGAGGCGGGAGGGGTCCGCGGTGCGCTCCCGGCGGGGCGTCCCGTCGGCGGCGGTCCAGCGGACCTCGGCCTGCGCGGCGGCCCGGCGGGCCAGCTCGGCGGGGCTGCCGCAGGCCCGGATCCGGCCGCCGACCAGCATGGCGATCCGGTCGGCGAGCCGCTCGGCCTCCGCCAGGTCGTGCGTGGTGAGCAGCACGGTGACGCCCTCGTCGCGGGCGAGCCGCTCGACCAGCAGATGGAAATCGTGCCGGGCCTCGGGGTCGAAGCCGGTGGTCGGCTCGTCCAGGAAGAGCAGCTCGGGGCGGCCGACGATGCCGAGCGCGACGTCCAGCCGCCGGCGCTGGCCGCCGGACAGCCGTTCCACCGCCCGGTCCGCCTGCCCGGTGAGGCCTACCAGGGCCAGCAGGGCGGCCGGGTCGCGGGGGTCGGCGTAGTAGCCGGCGAAGTGCGTCAGCAGCTCGGCGACCCGCCAGCGGCGGTGGTCGCGCCAGGACTGCAGGACCAGCCCGATGCGCCCGCGCCAGGCGTCGTCGCCCCGCTCCGGGTCCGTGCCGAGGACGCTCACCTCCCCGGCGGTGCGCCGCCGGAAGCCCTCCAGGATCTCGACGGTGGTGGTCTTGCCCGCGCCGTTGGGCCCGAGCAGGGCGAGGACCTCGCCGCGGTGCAGGTCCAGGTCGACGCCGCGCAGCACCTCGGTCCCGCCGTACGCCATGGTCACGCCGCGCGCCCGGACCACGGGGTCCGCGGGGCCCGTCATCGCTCGGCCCCCGCCGGTTCCCGCCCGGCCGCCTCCGGTGCTCCGGCGCCCTCGACGATCGCCCGGAGCGCCGCCACATGCCCCTCGAAGGCGGTACGGCCGCGGTCCGTCAGCCGGACCCGGGTGCGCCGCCTGCGGCCGCCGCCCTCCTTGTGGATCTCCAGGTACCCGGCCTCCTCCAGCGTGTGCAGCTGCTTGGAGAGGGCGGAGTCGCTCAGCGAGAGACTGTCGCGGACGAACGCGAAGTCCGCCCACTCGGTGGTGGCGAGCAGCGCGACCACCGACAGCCGGGTGGCGGGGTGGATCAGCTCGTCGAAGCCGCTCGGGACACTCATCGGGCCGCCCCCGTCCCGGCCGGCCGCACGCCCCGGCCGCGCACGGAACCGGTCGCCCACCGGGTCGCCGGCCCGACGAACAGCACGAACACGGCCGCCGACACGGTGGCCTGGACCAGGCTGCCGGGCAGCGGCGCCAGCGGCTCCACCAGGCGGCCGGACAGCACGACCGTCCCGCCGGTCACCACGGCCCCGCCGAAGAAGGTGGCCACCGACCGCCAGTCGTACTGCGAGCGGTGCAGCCGCACCCGGCTGCGGCGGTTGTGGGCGACGGCCAGCCCGCCCAGCACCGCGACGTACCCGACGAGTGCCAGCAGGACGCCCCACAGGGGCAGGTCCAGGCCCGTGAGGAACAGGAACACCCACATGAGCAGGGCCGTGGAGTACGTCGTCGCGGGACCGCCGGCCGCGCACCGCTCGACCTCGTCGTACACCCGCTCCTGCGGCACCCGGATGCGCTGCAGGTCCTGCCACGCCCGTTCGGCGTCCACCGGTGCGCTCATGACCCCCGCCTTCCCCTCCCGTTCGGCTTTCCTCCCGGGAAAGTACCTCTGGCTTTCCGAGGAGGCAAGTGGAACGGGAAGGGCTCCTACACCGGCAGCCGCCGGAACACGCCGCGCGGCAGGTGCCGCACCGCCGACATCACCAACCGCAGCGCGCCCGGCACCCACACCGTCTCCGAACGGCGCCGCAGCCCCAGCTCGATCGCCGACGCCACCGCCTCGGGCGTCGTCGCGAGCGGCGTCTCCTGCATCCCCGCGGTCATCCGCGTCCGCACGAACCCGGGACGTACGACCATGACGTGCACGCCCGTGCCGTACAGCGCGTCGCCGAGACCCTGGGCGAAGGCGTCCAGGCCGGCCTTGCTGGAGCCGTAGATGAAGTTGGCCCGGCGGGCCCGCTCCCCGGCCACCGACGACAGCACCACCAGCGAGCCGTGCCCCTGCGCCTGCAGTGCGCGGGCGCTGACCAGACCGGCCGAGACCGCGCCGGTGTAGTTGGTCTGCGCGACCCGCACCGCGTTCAGCGGCTCCCGCTCGTCGTGCGCCTGGTCGCCGAGGACGCCGAACGCGAGCAGCACCAGATCGACGTCGCCCTCGGCGAACACCTTGCCGAGCGCCTCCTCGTGGGACTCGGGGTCCAGCGCGTCGAAGGCGACGGTGCGCACCTCGGCGCCCAGCTCGCGCAGCTGCCCGGCCGCCGCGTCCAGCGCGGGGGAGGGCCGGCCGGCCAGCCACACGGTACGGGTGCGGCGGGCGACGAGGCGGCGCGCGGTGGCCAGCGCGATCTCGGACGTACCGCCGAGCACGAGCAGGGACTGGGGGAGGCCGAAGGCGTCCTTCACGACAGCTCCAGAGGGGATCAGAGGGCGAGGCGCCGGGACAGGTCCGACGTGAACACCCCGCGCGGGTCCAGCTCGGCGCGCAGCGCGCGGAAGTCGTCCAGGCGCGGGTACATCGCGGCGAGCAGTTCGGGCCGCAGCCGGGAGTCCTTGGCGAGGTAGACCCGGCCGCCGGCCGCGGCGACCTCCTCGTCCAGCTCGTCGAGGAAGGCGCCGAGCCCCGGCAGCCCGGCCGGCACGTCCAGCGCCAGCGTCCAGCCGGGCACCGGGAACGACAGCCAGCCCGGATCGGCCTCGCCGAAGCGCTTGAGGACGGCCAGGAAGGACGGGCAGCGGTGCGCGGAGATGCGCCCCACGATCCGGCGCAGGGTCTCCTCCCGGCCGTGCCCGACCACGAACTGGTACTGCACGAAGCCGCCGCGGCCGTAGACCCGGTTCCAGTGCGGGACGCCGTCCAGCGGGTGGAAGAAGGTGGAGATCCGCTGGAGCTGCCCGCGCCGCGCGCGGGGAGCCTTGCGGTACCAGAACTCGTTGAACAGGCCCACGCTCGTCCGGCTGAGCAGCCCTTCCGGCAGGAAGGCGGGGGCGGCCGGCAGGCGCGAGGTGCGGAAGGCCAGCGGCGCACGGCGGGCGCGGGCCGGCAGCGCGTCCAGCGGGGCGTGGTCGCCGCGGGTGAGGACCGCGCGGCCGGTCGCCGCGCCGCGCGCCAGCAGGTCGATCCAGGCGACCGAGTAGCGGTAGCGGTGGTCGGTCGCCGTCAGACGGGCCATCAGGTCGTCGAGGTCGGCGGCGCGTTCGGTGTCCACCGACATCAGCGCGGTCCCGACCGGCTGGAGCCGCACGGTCGCGGTGAGGATCACCCCGGTCAGGCCCATGCCGCCGGTGGTCGCGTCGAACAGCGGCGTGCCCCGCTCCACCGTGCGGACCGTGCCGTCGGCGGTGAGCAGCTCCAGGGACAGCACATGCCGGGAGAAGGACCCGGACACGTGGTGGTTCTTGCCGTGGATGTCGGCGCCGATCGCCCCGCCGACCGTCACGTAGCGGGTGCCGGGCGTCACCGGCACGAACCAGCCGAGCGGCAGCAGCACCTCCATCAGCCGGTGCAGGGAGACCCCCGCGTCGCACAGCACGGTGCCGCCGTCGGCGTCGACGGCGTGGATCCGGTCCAGGTCCGTCATGTCGAGCACCGCGCCGCCCGCGTTCTGCGCCGCGTCGCCGTACGCCCGCCCCAGCCCGCGCGGGATGCCGCCACGGGCCCCGCACTCCCGGACCGCCGCCGCGACCTCCTCGTACGTCCGCGGACGGACCAGGCGGGCCACGGTGGGCGCGGTGCGGCCCCAGCCGGTGACGGAGCCCCACTCGGCGACGGGAACGGTGTCGGCAGACATGCCGGCGACCGTATCCCCCCGATACGGGCCGTCGACTCACGGACATCCCGTCCCTCCCCGAAACGGGTGATTAATGGTATGTCGCCCGATGATGCCGGACCTACCGCGCCTTCGGCGTGAACAGTGAGTCCACATGGACGACCTCGACGACATGGACCACCGGATCGTGACGGCCCTCAGAGCCTGCGGCACGGACCCGCGCGTGGCCGCCGCCGCGCGCACCCTGTCCTGGGCCGGGGAGCACGGAGCACTGTGGATCGCGGCGGGCCTCACCGCGGCCGCCGTGGACCGCGGACGGCGCACGGCCTGGCTGCGCGGCACCGCGCTCACCGCGGGCGCCCACCTGGCCAGCATGGGGGTCAAACGCGTCGTGCGCCGTCCCCGCCCCGCGCACGTGACGCCCCTGGTGCACACCGCGGGCCGGCACTCCTTCCCCAGCTCCCACGCCACCTCCGCCGCGGCCGCCGCCGTCGTCTTCGGCACACTCGGCGTCCGCGCGGCCTGGCCGCTGGCCGCCGCGGTGTGCGCCTCCCGGCTCGTCGCCGGCGTCCACTACCCGACCGACGTGGCGGCGGGCGCCGCCCTCGGCGCGCTCACCGCCCGGCTCGGCACCGGCTGGATGCACGGAGGCGCCCGGTGACCGAGACGGCCGTCCTGCGAGAGCACCACGCCTCCGAACCGTCCCCGCACCCCGCCCCGCCCCGCCGGGGCGGCCTGGCCGGCGGACTGCTCAGGACCGCACGCCCCCGCCAGTGGGTCAAGAACGTCCTGGTCGTCGCCGCCCCCGCCGCCGCCGGCGACCTGTTCTCCCGGCACGCCCTGGCCCAGCTCGCCCTGGTCTTCGCCCTGTTCACCGCCTGCGCCTCGGCCGTCTACCTCGTCAACGACGCCCGCGACGCCGAGGCCGACCGCGCCCACCCGGTCAAACGCCACCGCCCCGTCGCCGCCGGACAGGTCCCGGTGCCGGCCGCCTACGCCGCCGGAGGCGCCCTGGGTGTCCTCGCCCCCGCCCTCGCGATGTGGCTGTGCCCGGCCCCCGTCGCCGTCCTGCTGATCGCCTACCTCGCGATGCAACTGGCGTACTGCGTCAGCCTCAAGCACGTCCTCGTCGTCGACCTCGCCGTCGTCACCACCGGCTTCCTGATGCGCGCCATGATCGGCGGACTCGCCCTCGGCATCCCCCTGTCGCGCTGGTTCCTCATCACCACCGGCTTCGGCGCCCTGTTCATGGTCGCCGCCAAGCGCTACTCCGAAGCCGTGCAGATGGCCGGCAAGGAGGGCGCCACCCGCGCGCTGCTCACCGAGTACACCACCGGCTACCTCCGCTTCGTCTGGCAGCTCGCCGCCGGCGTCGCCGTCCTCGCCTACTGCATGTGGGCCATGGAGGAGGGCGGCGTCCCGCACACCAGCGTGCTGCCCTGGCGGCAGCTGTCCATGGCCGCCTTCGTCCTCGCCGTCCTGCGCTACGCCGTCTTCGCCGACCGCGGCACCGCAGGCGAACCCGAGGACGTCGTCCTGCGCGACCGGGCCCTCGCCCTGATCGGCGTGGTGTGGGTGGCCATGTACGGCCTGGCGGTGGCCAATTGGTGACCGCCCGCCGCGAACTGGTGGGCTTCGCCTGCGCCGGCCTGGCCGCCTACGCCGTCGACCTCGTCCTGTTCACCGTCCTGCGCGGCCCCGCCGGCCTCGGCCCGCTCACCGCCAAGACCCTGTCCTTCGTCGCCGGCTGCGCCGTCGCGTACGCGGGCAACGCGCTCGGCACCTACCGGCACACCCGCCCCCGCGGCCTGCGCCCCTGCGCCGTGTTCTTCGCCGTCAACGCCGCGGGCGCCGCCGTGCAGCTGCTGTGCCTGGCCGTCAGCCACTACGGCCTCGGCCTCACCTCGCAGCGCGCCGACACCGTCTCGGGGGCGGGAATCGGCATGGCGCTGGCCACCCTTCTGCGTTTCTGGGGCACGAGAACACTGGTCTTCCGCGCCGCGGGGACGGCCGGCCGCACGCCGGGATCATGGAACGGGACGACCGGGGGCAGAGTCGGATCATGGACTGGCTGAAGAAGCTCCCGCTGGTGGGGCCGTGGATCGCGCGGCTGACGACCACGCACGCGTGGCGGTCGTACGAGCGGCTGGACCGGGTCAAGTGGACGCGGCTGGCGGCGGCGATGACGTTCACCAGCTTCGTCGCGCTCTTCCCGCTGCTCAGCCTCGCCGCCGCCGTCGCCGCCGCGCTGCTCAGCGAGAAGCAGCAGAAACAGCTCCAGGACAAGATCGCCGAGCAGATCCCCGGCATCTCCGACCAGCTGAACATCCAGAGCCTGGTCGACAACGCCGGCACCGTCGGCCTCATCGCCGGCCTGCTCCTGCTCCTCACCGGCATCGGCTGGGTCGACGCCACCCGGGGCTGTCTGCGCGCCGTCTGGGAGATGCCGGACGAGGAGGACAATCCGTTCCTGCACCGGGCCAAGGACGCCGGCGTCCTCGTCGGTCTCGGCGGCGCCCTCCTGGTCACCGTCGGCATCTCCACCGTCGCCTCGGCGCTCGTCGGCTGGATCATCCGGCAGATCGGCATCGCCGAGGGCGGCTTCGGCGACATCCTGCTCCGCCTCGCCGCCTTCGCCGTCGCCGTCCTCGCCGACTTCCTGCTCCTGCTGTACGTGCTGACCCTGCTGCCCGGGGTCCAGCCGGAGCGCCGCCGCCTGATGGTGGCCGCGCTGACCGGCGCCGTCGGCTTCGAACTGCTCAAGCTGCTGCTGAGCGGCTACATGCAGGGCGTCGCCGCGAAGAGCATGTACGGCGCCTTCGGCGTCCCCGTCGCCCTGCTGCTGTGGATCAACTTCACCTCGAAACTGGTGCTGTTCTGCGCCGCCTGGACGGCCACGGGCAGCAAGGCCGAGGAACTCACGGACGAGGCCGGCGGCGCACCAGCTCCGGCAGCGGCCAGCGACGGTTGACCAGGAACACGCCGCCCGCGAGCAGCACCAGCACCCCGGCGGTGATGCCGGCCGCGATCCCGACGCCCCGGGAGCCGTCCGCGGCCGGGGCGCCCGCCACCGGCTTCGTCCCCACGGCGGCCTTGCCGTCGTCACCCGGGGCCTCGCCCGTGGCGGCGGGACCCGGGCCCGCCCCCGCCGCGCTCCGCGGTGGCACCAGCTCGCCCACCGGCTTCACCTTGCCGGCCGCCTGGAAACCCCAGTCGAACAGCCGGGCGGTCTCCTTGTAGACCTCGTTGTGCTCGTCCTTCGCCGGGTTCATCACGGTGACGAGCAGCACCCGGCCGTTCCGCTCGGCCACCCCGGTGAAGGTGGCGCCCGCGTTGGTGGTGTTGCCGTTCTTCACCCCGGCGATGCCCGGGTAGACGTCCAGGCCCGAGCTGCCGGTCAGCAGCCGGTTGGTGTTCTGGATCTCGAAGGAACCGCGGGAGGTCTTGCCCTTCTTGTCCTTCGTCGTCTCGCCGGGGAACTTCGCGCGGACCGTCGAGGCGTACTCCCGGAAGTCCTTCTTCTGCAGCCCCGAGCGGGCGATCAGCGTCAGGTCGTACGCGGAGGAGACCTGGCGGGGCGCGTCGTAGCCGTCGGGGCTGACCACGGTCGTGTCGAGGGCCTGCAGCTCCTCGGCGTGCTCGTTCATCTCCGCCACGGTCTTGTCGACGCCGCCGTTCATCGCGGACAGCACGTGCACGGCGTCGTTGCCGGAGCGCAGGAAGACGCCGAGCCACAGATCGTGGACGGTGTAGGTCTCCTCCTCCTTGATGCCGACCAGGCTGGACCCGGCGCCGACGCCCGCGAGGTCGGACACCGCCACCTTGTGCCGGGCGGTCTTCGGCCACTTCGGCAGCAGGGTGTCCGCGAACAGCATCTTCAGCGTGCTCGCCGGTGCCAGGCGCCAGTGCGCGTTGTGCGCGGCGAGCACCTCACCGGACTCGGCGTCGGCCACGATCCAGGAGCGGGCGGTGAGGTCCTTGGGCAGGACGGGCGCCCCGCCCGCCAGGTCGACCTGTGTCCCGGGCCGCCCGAGCCGCGCGCCGCCCACGGACGACATCGCCGCCGGGGGCGTGACCGACGGACTCGCGGAAGGGCTCGCCGACGGACTCGCCGACGGGCCCGGCGCGGCGAGCGCGGCGGGCGTCAGGACGGTGAAGGCGGTCAGGGCGGCGGAGGCGACCAGCAGGGATCGCCCGGCGGTCTGCGTGGATGCGGGCACGAGCGAGAACGTACCGCCCTCACGCGGCGCGGGCCCAGCCCCCTCCCCACCCCGGGCGGGGAACCGGACGCGCGGCGGAGATACTGGACGCATGAAGCTCAGCCGTCCCGTCTCCTGGTTCCTGCTCGCCTTCGGGGTGTGGAGCTGGATCATCTGGATCACTTTCGTCAAAAACCTGGTCAAGGACGGCAGCGGACTGGCCTTCGAGGACGGCGACCCCACGGCGTACTTCTGGGTGCACCTGCTGCTCGCCATCGTCTCCTTCCTTCTGGGGACGGCCGTCGGGGTCATCGGGTTGCGCGGACTGCGCGCACTGCGCCGAACGTCATAGCGTCACAGACGCACAACTGAGGGGATCCGACGGCATGGTGGTCGTCTTCGCGCTCGTCGCACTGGTCGTGGTGGGCGTCCTGTCAGCGGCCAACTGGTACGTGTGGCGGCGTCTGTTCCGCGACACGTCCCGCGGGCCCGGCGCAGCGCGCCGCATCGGCGCCGTGGTGGTCGCCGGGGGCTGGGTGCTGGCCGTCGCCGCGCTGACCGCCGAGCGCGCCGGCGCCCCCTTCTGGCTCCAGCGCGTCCTGGCGTGGCCGGGCTACCTGTGGCTGGCCCTGTCGATCTACCTGCTGCTGGCGCTGCTGGCCGGCGAGATCGTACGGCCGCTGCTGCGCCGGTTCCTGGAGCGGCGGGCGGCCGCGCGGCCGGCGGAGCCGGGTGAGCTGCGGGCCCCGGACCCGGAGCGCATACCGGCGGGGACCGCGCCCTCGAGGGCACCCTCCGCGGAGCCCGAGCCGCCTGCCGGGTCCGCTGCCGCCGCGTCCGGCACCACGCCGCCGAGCCCCCTCGCCGTCCCCTCCCGCCGCCTGTTCGTCTCCCGCGTCGTCGCCGGTGCCGCGGCCACGGCGGCCGTCGCGACGGTCGGCCACGGCACGTACGGCGTGCTGCGCGGCCCGAGGGTGAAGCGGGTCACCGTGCCGCTGGCCAAGCTGCCGCGCGCCGCGCACGGCTTCCGCATCGCCGTGGTCAGCGACGTCCATCTCGGCCCGGTCCTCGGCCGGGGCTTCGCGCAGACGGTCGTCGACACGGTCAACTCCACGCAGCCCGACCTCATCGCCGTCGTCGGCGACCTGGTGGACGGCAGCGTGAAGGACCTCGGCCCGGCGGCGGCCCCGCTCGCCCGGCTGCGGGCCCGGCACGGCGCGTACTTCGTCACCGGCAACCACGAGTATTTCTCCGGCGCCGAGCAGTGGGTCGCCGAGGTGCGCCGCCTCGGCCTGATCCCGCTGGAGAACGCCCGCACGGAGATGCCCCACTTCGACCTGGCCGGCGTCAACGACGTGGCCGGCGAGGACGAGGGCCAGGGCCCCGACTACGTCCGCGCCCTCGGCGACCGCGACCGCTCCCGCGCCTGTGTGCTGCTCGCCCACCAGCCGGTGCAGATCCACGACGCCGTCGAGCACGGCGTCGACCTCCAGCTCTCCGGCCACACCCACGGCGGCCAGCTCTGGCCCGGCAACCTGATCGCGGGCGCCGCCAACCCGACGCTGGCGGGTCTGGAGCGCTACGGCGACACCCAGCTGTACGTCAGCCGGGGCGCGGGCGCCTGGGGCCCGCCCACGCGGGTGGGGGCGCCGTCGGACGTCACGGTGATCGAGCTGGCGTCCCGCCAGGCCTGAGCGGCGGCCTTCCGGACCGCCGGGCCGGGCAGGGCCCGGGAGCGGGCCGGTGCCGGCGGGCTACGGGCGGCGGCCGAGCTCCGGGCGTTTGCGGTAGTCCGTGAGGCCGATGACGTTGCCCCAGGGGTCGGTGAACTCGACCGTCCAGCCGGTGGCGGTGGAGAAGGGCTCGTCGAGCGGCGTGATGCCCGCCTCGCGCAGCGCCCGGGCCGCCGTACGGGCGTCGGGCACCTCCAGCCACAGCCGCGCGCAGGGGCCCAGCGGCGGGCGCCGCCCGAACTCCTCCTCGGCCCGCAGCAGGACGCCCGGTGTCTCGCCGCCGACCTTCAGCAGCGCGATGCCGGCCTCGTCGAGCCGGTACGCGACCGGGAACCCGGCGCGCTCGTAGAAGCCGACGGCCTCACCGAGGTCGCCGACGGGCAGCAGCACGTTGTCGAACCCGAGCAGTTCGTACGACTCGTCATCTGACATGGCGTCAGATTAGGTCGATGAACGCCCGGGACGGCTGATTGTCAGTCCTCGCCGGGTGCGGGTTTAGGCCGTCCGGCGGCAAGGACCTCGGAGACGTCCAGGGTGACCTCGGCACCGAGGGAGCCGGGGAGGGTGACGGTCTCACCGGGGGAGTGGACGCGGTGGGTGGAGTAGTCGGCGCAGTCGGGGCCGGTGAGGACGTGGAGGCGCTGGTGCTTGCGGTCGACGATCACGTAGACGGGGACCATGGCGGCGGCGTAGGCGGTGACCTTGGTCTTCAGGTCGTTCTTCCAGTTGCTGGAGGTGACCTCCAGGACGAGGCGGAAGCAGACCGGGTCGTAGCAGTTGTTCTCGATGAGGTGGTCGCGGTAGTCGGCGTCGACCACCGCGAGGTCCGGGACCGCGTAGTCCTCGGCGTCGGTGGGCAGCCAGATGCCGAAGCCCTGGACCACCTTCGATTCCGTGCCGTGAAGGCCTGCCGCCGCAAAGGGCAGGACGAGGTCGGTCAGGACTACGGCGTGCGGGCCGTCCGGTGGCGGGGTCACGAGGAGCTGGCCTCCGATGATCTCGACGCGGTAGCCCGGATTGCGGTCCATGAGACGGTTCGCCTCCGCGATCAGCGGGTGCTCGCCGTGGGACAGCTCGACGGATGCTGCGGACATCGCGTGCCTCCTTGGGGCTGGTGCCGAGAGCATCATCGTAGGCCGGAGCGGACCGGCGAGGCCCTGCAGCGGCCCGTCACCCGATGGTGTGGCATATGCCGGAGGGCCCCGTCTCCAGCGGAGACGGGGCCCTCCGGGCGTGACGCCGACGGCGTCAGAAGCGGCGCGTGATCAGCGCCCGCTTCACCTCGGCGATCGCCTTGGTGACCTCGATGCCGCGCGGGCAGGCGTCCGTGCAGTTGAAGGTCGTGCGGCAGCGCCAGACGCCGTCGCGGTCGTTGAGGATCTCCAGCCGCTGCTCCCCGGCCTCGTCGCGCGAGTCGAAGATGAAGCGGTGGGCGTTGACGATCGCGGCCGGGCCGAAGTACTGGCCGTCGTTCCAGAACACCGGGCACGAGGACGTGCAGGCGGCGCACAGGATGCACTTGGTCGTGTCGTCGAAGCGCTCGCGGTCCTCGGCGGACTGCAGACGCTCACGCGTCGGCTCGTTGGTGTCCTTCGTGATCAGGAAGGGCATCACGTCCCGGTACGCCTGGAAGAACGGCTCCATGTCGACCACGAGGTCCTTCAGGACCGTCAGGCCCTTGATGGGCTCGACCGTGATCGGCTTCTCCGGGTTGATGTCCTTGATCAGCGTCTTGCAGGCCAGCCGGTTCTTGCCGTTGATCCGCATGGCGTCGGACCCGCAGATGCCGTGGGCGCAGGAACGGCGGAAGGTCAGCGTGCCGTCCAGATCCCACTTGATCTTGTGAAGGGCGTCGAGGACGCGCTCCTTCGGGTCGATCTCCAGCTGGAAGTCCTGCCAGGTCGCCTCCGCCGAGACCTCCGGGTTGAACCGGCGGACCCGCATGGTGACGGTGATGTAGGGGGAGTCGGCGAAACCGGGCTCGGGGGCCTTGTCGCTCTTCTCCATGACAGGGGTAGCCATCAGTACTTACGCTCCATCGGCTGGTAGCGGGTCTGGACGACCGGCTTGTAGTCCAGACGGATGGACTCGGTGCCGTCGTCGCCCACCTCGCGGTACGCCATGGTGTGGCGCATGAAGTTGACGTCGTCGCGGTTGGGGTAGTCCTCGCGGTAGTGACCGCCGCGCGACTCCTTGCGGGCGAGCGCGGAGACCGCCATGACCTCGGCCAGGTCGAGCAGGTTGCCCAGCTCGACGGCCTCCAGCAGGTCGGTGTTGAACCGCTTGCCCTTGTCCTGGATGGCCACGTTCTTGTACCGCTCGCGCAGCTCGCCGATCTTCTCGACGGCCGTCTTGATCGTCTGCTCGGTGCGGAACACCATGACGTTGGCGTCCATGGTCTCCTGCAGCTCGCGGCGCAGCGTCGACACCCGCTCGTTGCCGGTGGAGGAGCGCAGGCGCTCGATCTGGCCGACGACGAAGGACTCCGGGTCCTCGGGCAGCTCGACGAAGTCCGCCTTCTGCGCGTACTCCGCGGCGGCGATGCCGGCCCGCTTGCCGAAGACGTTGATGTCCAGCAGCGAGTTGGTGCCCAGGCGGTTGGCGCCGTGCACGGACACGCAGGCCACCTCGCCGGCCGCGTACAGGCCCGGGACGACCGTGGTGTTGTCCGCGAGGACCTCGCCCTGGACGTTGGTGGGGATGCCGCCCATGGCGTAGTGCGCGGTGGGCTGGATCGGGATCGGGTCCGTGTAGGGCTCGATGCCGAGGTAGGTCCGCGCGAACTCCGTGATGTCGGGCAGCTTGGCGTCGAGCTGCTCCGGCGGGAGGTGGGTGAGGTCCAGGTAGACGTGGTCGCCCTCGGGACCGCAGCCGCGGCCCTCGCGGATCTCCGTGTAGATGGAGCGCGAGACGACGTCACGGGACGCGAGGTCCTTCATGACCGGCGCGTACTTCTCCATGAAGCGCTCGCCGTCCTTGTTGCGGAGGATGCCGCCCTCACCGCGGGCGCCCTCCGTCAGCAGGATGCCCATGCGCCAGATGCCGGTCGGGTGGAACTGGAAGAACTCCATGTCCTCCAGCGGCAGCCCGCGCCGGTACACGGCCGCCTGGCCGTCACCGGTGAGCGTGTGGGCGTTCGACGTCACCTTGAAGAACTTGCCGGTGCCGCCGGAGGCGTAGATCACGGACTTCGCCTGGAAGATGTGGATCTCGCCGGTGGCCAGCTCGTACGCCACGACGCCGGCGGACTTCTTGACGCCGTCGACCTCGTTGATCAGCTGGTCCAGGACGTAGAACTCGTTGAAGAACTCCACGCCCTCCTTGACGCAGTTCTGGTACAGCGTCTGGAGGATCATGTGGCCGGTGCGGTCGGCCGCGTAGCAGGAGCGGCGGACCGGGGCCTCGCCGTGGTTGCGGGAGTGACCGCCGAAGCGGCGCTGGTCGATGGTGCCGTTCGGGGTCCGGTTGAACGGCAGGCCCATCTTCTCCAGGTCGAGGACGGAGTCGATGGCCTCCTTCGCCAGGATCTCGGCGGCGTCCTGGTCGACCAGGTAGTCACCGCCCTTGACCGTGTCGAAGGTGTGCCACTCCCAGTTGTCCTCCTCCACGTTGGCGAGCGCGGCGGCCATGCCGCCCTGCGCGGCGCCCGTGTGGGAGCGGGTGGGGTAGAGCTTCGTCAGCACGGCGGTGCGGCTGCGCTTGGTCGACTCGATGGCCGCGCGCATGCCGGCGCCACCGGCGCCGACGATGACGGTGTCGTACTTGTGTACCTTCATGATTTTCGCAGCCCCGTGCCTAGCGGATGTTCGGGTCGAAGGTGAAGATCACCAGCGTGCCCAGCAGGATGGTGAACACCGTGGCGGTGTAGAGCAGGCCCTTGAGCCACAGCCGGGTGTTCGGGCGCTCCGCGTAGTCGTTGATGACCGTGCGCAGACCGTTGGCACCGTGCAGCATCGCCAGCCACAGCATCAGCAGGTCCCAGACCTGCCAGAACGGCGAGGCCCAGCGGCCGGCCACGAAGGCGAAGCCGATCTTGGAGACGCCGCCGTCCAGCACGAGCTGGATGAGCAGGTGGCCGAGGACGAGGACGACCAGCACCACGCCGGACAGGCGCATGAAGAGCCAGGCGACCATCTCGAAGTTGCCGCGGGTGGTCTTCGGCGTCTTCTTGGTCCGCTTGCGGGGCGGCTCGATCAGCGGCGCCGGGTTGTCCACGGTGTAGGCGGAGGCGCCGGCGCCCTCGACGGGGCCGATGCCGGAGGCGGTGGTTTCAGTGGTGGACATGCGCGTCAGCTCCCGAACAGTTCACGAGCGGCGTGGCCGAGGACGGGGTAGATCGCCCCGAGCATGAGCACGACCCACAGACCGACGACGGTCCAGAGCATCTGCTTCTGGTAGCGGGCGCCCTTGATCCAGAAATCGACGGCGATGACACGCAGACCGTTGAGCGCGTGGAAGAGGATGGCGGCGACGAGGCCGTACTCCAGCAGCGCGACGATGGGCGTCTTGTACGTGGCCACGACCTTGTCGTAGGCCTCGGGGGACACACGGACGAGTGCGGTGTCCAGCACGTGAACGAACAGGAAGAAGAAGATGAGGACGCCGGTGACTCGGTGAGCCACCCAGGACCACATTCCTTCCCGGCCGCGGTACAGCGTTCCAGCCGGCACGGAAATTTCCTCCGGGAGCGGGGATTGGGGCCGCGCCGGCTTTCCTTGTCGGTCGGGCCCGGCCGGGTACGGTCCACCGGCCCCCAGCATGGTAGCGACGGTTGGGAGTGACGCTTACGGGGGGCCTGCCTGTGTGATCAAAGTTGCACTCAAAGGAGCAGTCCGCCGCCGCGGAGTGGGTCAGTGGGTGGGGGTTTGGGTGGTTTGCCGGGCCGGGGTCCCCCGCCCCGCCAGGGCGCCGGCCAGTCTGGCTCTCGCGAGGCGCCGGAGTTCCTCGGCCGCCACCAGGCGTTCCTCGTCCGGATCGTTCGCCAACCGTGACCGTATGGCCGCCAGGACGTGATCCAGGGCCTCGCCCGCGCTCAGGCCGTCCAGGCAGATGACGAACGCGCGCCCGAATCGGGCCTCGTAGGCCGCGGTCGCCGCGCTGAGGGCCGTGTGGGCCGCCGCGTACGTGTCCTCGGGCAGGGCGGGCAGCGACTCCGCCGCCAGGGCCTCGGCCAGGGCCTCGGGGGGCAGGTCGTACGCCGCCTCGTCGGCCGCCGCGAGAAGGGCCGCCAGGTCCGGATAGGGGCGGTGGGCGGCCAGGCGGCGGGCCCAGTCCCGGCTGTTCAGGCAGGTCAGGAGGGTGCGCACGGCCTCGTCGGCCGGGGCCGTGTTGAAGTGTTCCAGCGAGGGGGCCTCGATCGGCGCGGCGCGGGTTTGCGCCGGCACCGGTATGGCGACTCGGCCGGGGAGGTCTGGGAGACGGTGCACAGGCAGCGTGGGTCCTTGTGGGCGTCACGTGTGTGTCGGCAGGGGATTGTGCGAAAGATGTGTCGTCACGTTACCGAGAGAGGGCATCGCATGTCCGTACACTGCCCGAATTTCACCCGAACGGGAGAGTTTCGGAACATGTGGTGGACGCATGGCGGAGTCGGCGGCCGTAGGTTGGCGCTGTGAGCCAGCACACACGCCGGACGCCGGCGTCCAAGGTGAGGCAGCGGGCCGTGATCGCCGGCGCGGCGGTCGCGGCGCTCGGCGTCGGGGCCGGTCTGTGGGCCACCGACGGCGACGGCGGAGGGCCGGAGGGTACGGCCGCCCCGTCCTCGGCCGAGGCGGCCGCGCCCAGTCCCAGCCGCTCCTATCCGCTCTCGAAGGAGCCGCGCACCATACCCGCCGTCCGCGACCACACCCCGGCCCGCGGCCCCGGCTGGCAGCCGGAGAAGGGACACCGGGTCGTCGTCGCGGACGCCGATCTCGCCGACGAGGGACGGCTGATAGCCGGCGAGCTGGGGATGGCGTACGCGGGGGAGAAGGACGACGAACGCGCCGGGGACCTGCTCCTCGACGTGAAGGCCGACAAGGGCGCGGACCCGGAGTCGTACACCATGACCGTGCGCGACGGGCGCGTCACCGTCAGCGCGCCGGGCGAGGCGGGCGTCTTCTACGGCACCCGCACCCTGAAACAGGCGGTGGACGGCGGCGGCACCGCGCCCGAGGGCGTCGTGAAGGACGAGCCGGCCAAGCCCGCGCGCGGCTTCATGCTCGACATCGCCCGCAAGCACTACGACGCCGAGTGGATCAAGGACCGGATCCGTGAGCTGGGCGACCTGAAGTACAACGAGCTGGGTCTGCACTTCTCCGACGACCAGGCCTTCCGCATCGAGTCCGACTCGCACCCCGAGATCGTCTCCGAGGACCACCTGACCAAGGCCGAGGTCAAGGAGATCACCGACCTCGCCGCCTCCCTGCACATCACCGTCGTCCCCGAGATCGACTCGCCGGGACACCTCGGCGCGGTGATCGCCGCCCACCCCGACCTCCAGCTGCGCAACGCGCGGGGCACGGCGACGCGCGGCGCGATCGACATCTCGAAGCCCGAGGCCGCCGAGATCGTCGACGACCTGCTGGACGAGTACGCCGACCTCTTCCCCGGCTCCCGGTTCCACCTGGGCGCCGACGAGTACCAGGCGCTCGTGGTGTCCGACCCGGAGGCGTCCTACCCGACGCTGGCCGCCGCCGCCCGCAAGGCCTACGGCCCCGGCGGTACCGTCGCCGACCTCACGACCGACTGGCTCAACGACCGCGCGAAGACGGTGCAGGCCCACCACCGCACCCCGCGCGCCTGGAACGACGGCTTCTTCAAGGACACCTCCGTCCGGCCGCTGAAGGACATCCAGGTCGCCTACTGGACCGGCAAGGAGATCGGCGCCCGGCAGCCGACGGAGTACCTGAGCGCGGGGCGGGAGGTCCTCAACTACAACGACGAGTTCCTCTACTACGTGCTCGGCGAGCCGCAGACCTTCGTCTACCCGACCGGCGAGCGCATCTACGAGCAGTGGACCCCGCGCGTGATCCGGGGCACGACGCCGGTCGACGCCAAGTACGACGACCAGATCCTCGGCGGCGGCTTCGCGGTCTGGGGCGACATCCCGAACGCCCAGACACAGGCCCAGGTCGCCGCCGGCATCCGGCTGCCGCTCGCGGCGACGGTCCAGAAGCTGTGGGACCCCGACCGGCCCGAGCTGTCCTGGACCGACTTCAAGGCACTGGCGGACCGTCTCGACCGGCCCTGACGTCCCCGGCGGAGCGCGCGGATTGCCGAATACGGCTGCGAACCGCCGTGGACCTGTGGTGATGTGTGGACGAGCCGAACCGACACGCCGGGGGGAGCCGGGACCATGGGCTACTGGGGATACTTCGTGGTGAGCCGCGCCGAGCGGCCGCTCACGGAACGGGACGGGCCGGCGTCCGCCGCGGACATGACCCTGCGGGCGTCCGCTCCGGACGGCTGGCGGGTGTGGGAGTACCCGGGCGGCGAGGGCGACGTCGGGAACATGAACGACCTGGCCGCGCGGACCGGCGCACCCGCACTGTTCGGATACGTCATGGACAGCGCCTGCGTGGTGATCGAGGCGGCGGCGCCCGAGAGCGGGGCGTGGACGACCTGCCTGGTACGGACCGCGATGGCCGGGTACCTCGGGGCCGAGCGGGAGGGGCTCACGCTGGAGGACTACTTCCTCGAACCGCGCGACGCCGCCGAACGCGCCGTCGCCTGGGCCGCCGAGGCGGGGCGCACCGCGGACGCCGGGGAGCTGACCGAGGTGCTGTCGGCCGGTCTGCGGGACGACGCCGGCGGCCCGTCCGGTGACGCGGCGCCGACGGCCGAGGACCTCTTCTTCCGTTTCCTGGACCGGCTGGGCGTGGTACCGCTGTGACCCTCAGGGGCCGTCGTACGGGATGAAGTGCCCGGTGCGGCGCGCGTGGTACGGCGCGCGGACGCCGATGCGCGGAGCCGGGTGGCGTGCATGCCGGGGGAGTCGGGAACCGAGGCGACAGCCGGGGCCGCCACCCCCCACAGGAGAGGCCCCGGCCGTCGCGCGGTACGGGCCGCGTGGCGACCCGTACTCCCTACAGCGCCGACACCGCGTTTTCTGTCACACCGCCCCGCGTCACGGGTTAGTTGCATCTTGTACGGCAATGCGATGAGGACATGGACGAGCGGCGGTTTCCCGACGTAACGTGCCATTCGCGCCGATGCGGCGCGGGACTCTCTCCCGCGCCGGAGTCGCGGGAGACCACCGCGACCATCGAGGGAGAAACCACGACGGCGAGGACGACGCCCGCGAGAGCGGCGCCGGTTCAGGCGCAGAAAGGCTTCTCGGTGCTGGGGGACGACGCGGAGCTGACCGCCGCGGTGCGTGCGGCACGGGCCGGGGACGAGACGGCTTTCCGGACCGTGTACCGCGCGGTGCACCCACGGCTTCTCGCCTACGCCCGGACGCTGGTCGCCGATCCCGACGCCGAGGACGTGACGTCCGAGGCCTGGCTGCAGATCGCCCGTGACCTGGAACGGTTCGAGGGCGACGCGGACCGGTTCCGCGGCTGGGCCGCGCGTATCCTCCGCAACCGCGCGCTGGACCACATCCGCATGCGCGGACGCCGGCCCGTCGTCGGGGGCGACGAGACGGAACTGACGGGCAGGCCCGCCGAGTCCGACACGGCCGGCGAGGCCCTGGAGGCCCTGGCCACCGACAGCGCCTTCTCCCTCATCGCCCGGCTGCCCCAGGACCAGGCGGAGGCGGTCGTCCTGCGGGTGGTGGTCGGCCTCGACGCGAAGAGCGCCGCCGCGACGCTGGGCAAGCGTCCCGGCGCCGTCCGCACGGCGGCGCACCGCGGTCTGAAGCGCCTGGCCGAACTGCTCGGCGGCGATCCGGAATCGTCCGGGGCGTTCGGCGCCCTGCCGCCCCCGCGAGAACCGCGCCGCAGTGCGGTGACGTCCGCGACTGTGACGCACATGCGGGCGCGGACGCAGAAGGACATGTGATGGCCGACGAGCACGACGGGTGGCTGGATCCCCGGACGGCGGAGATCCTGCTGCGCGGAGAGTCACTGGAAGCTGTCGATCCCGCGGTCCGGGACCGGGCCGAACGACTCGGCGAGGCCCTGGCCGCGCTCTCGGCACACCCCGCCCCCACCAGCGAGGACATGCCCGGCGAGGCCGCCGCGCTGGCCGCCTTCCGCGCGGCGCGCGCCGATCGCGCGGCGGAGCCGTCCGAGGCGCGGGCCGCGCCCGGTCACGGCGCCCCGACGAGGACGGACGAGGCCGGAGCGGTCCGCGTCGGGCCCCGCCGCGACGGTGCCCGCGGTTCCCGCCGGCGCCGTCCCCTGCGCCTCGGACTGGCCGCGGCGCTGGCCGCCGGCATGGTCGGCGGCGTCGCGGTCGCGGCCGGAAGCGGAGTCCTGCCGACGATGTTCGGCGGCCCCCACCCGGCCCCCTCCGTCACCGCCTCGGTGGCGGCGAGCCCCGACCGCACGCCCGCGCCGTCCGCGCCCCCGGGCAGTGCCACGCCCGGCACCTTCGGCGGGGACACCGCGAGCGGCGGCACGGCCGGGGAGCACGCCCCGGACGCCGGCGACCGGGAGGCGGACGGCGCGGACGGCGCGGACGGCCGTCGGCGGGAACACGCCGCGTCCTGCCGGGACATGCGCGACGGCAAGGCGCTCGACGACGCCCGCAGGCGCACGCTGGGCGAGGCGGCCGGCGGCGCCTCACGGGTGGGGACGTACTGCCGCGGTCTCCTCGCCGCCGGACCCGCCGGGAACGGCTCGGACGGGTCTCCGGGCGGCCACGGGGCCCGCAAGGACACCGACGTCCCCGGCCTCCCCGACGACGCGGGCGGCAAGGGCGGCAGGAGCGACGAGAACGGCAGGAGCGGCAGGGCCGAGAAAGAGGAGAGGGCGGAGAGGGCGGAAAAGGCCGAGGAGGAGGACAAGGAGGGCGAGAAGGACGGCAAGGGTGCCGAGGACAGCACCGGAGGCGGCAGGAAGCACGCGGGCAAGGGCGGCGGCGAGGAGAAGGACGACGCCGGTCACCGCGGGGCCGGCCGGCGACCGGAAGCCCGGAACCACACCTGACCTGCTGTTTCGCGGGCCCGCGCATCTTTTCCCGGCGTGGGTGTGACACTTTCGGCCCCGGGCACGCAGTACTGAGTGAGCCGACTGGTCATCGGCTTTCGCACCGAGCCGGGGTTCCCCCCGTACCTACGGCTCGTGCACCTCGGCGCGGGCGGGGCTTGTTCCCCCGGCCCCGTCCGCGCCACTTTCCCGCACTCCGCACCCCGCCCCTCACCGGTCTCACCGGTGCACGACGACCTTGTCGCCGTTGCGCACCCGCGCGTACAGGCCGGCGATCACCCCTTCGTCCCGCACGTTGACGCAGCCGTGCGAGGACCCCGCGTAGCCGCGGGCGGCGAAGTCGTACGAGTAGTGCACGGCCTGGCCGCCGCTGAAGAACATCGCGTACGGCATCGGCGAGTCGTAGAGCGTCGACCAGTGGTCGCGGGACTTCCAGTAGACACGGAAGACGCCCTCCCGGGTCGGCGTGTACCGGGATCCGAACCGCACCGCCGTCGTCGTCACCGTCTGCCCGTCGACCATCCAGCGCAGCGTCCGGCTCGACTTGCTGATGCACAGCACCCGCCCGGTGAGACAGCGCGGGTCGGGCGGGTCGGCCGGCTGACCGCCCATCAGATACAGCTCCCACCTGCCCGGTTCGCGCGTCATCGCCAGCAGCCGCTGCCAGGTGACGGTGTCCGTCCGTCCCGTCCGGGGCAGTCCGCGCCTGCCCTGGAAACCGCTGACCGCACGTTCGGTGAGCTCGTCGTACGTCCCCGTCGGCCCGTCGACGAGCCAGTCGGCCTGCCGCAGCCGGGCCTGGAGTTCGCGGACGTCCCGGCCCGTGGCGCCCCGCGCCCACAGCACCCGCGGCGCGGGCCGGACGGGCCCGGCACCGGCCGGCCGGTCGTCGGAGGGGGCGCGGCCGGACGGCACACCGCCGGGCGCGGGGGAGAACCCCGGGCCGCCGACACCCGGGCCCTGCACCGTGCAGCCGCCCACCGCCAGCACGGCGCCCACGGCCATCGCGGTGACCGCCCCCTTCCCGTGCCGCGCGCTCCCCATGCCCCTCATGCGCATCACGACCCCCCGCCGTCCCGCGGCCCCGCACGGATGTCACCGGAGATGTTCCCCGCGGATGACGCGCCGCGAACGGAACGGCATGGTTGTGACCGGGACCGCATCGCGGTTGTGAGCAAGGTCCCAGCGTGTGCCCCTCCACCGGGGCGCGCACCCGCCGATACAGTCCGTCGGAGGGTTGGTCTGTACTGGCGAGTAACTGACGGTGGTCCGAGCGGTTCGGCCACCGGCTCAGCGGGAGGCGACGCACCATGACGCGCGAGTCGGGCAGGGCCCGGTCCACCGAGAGCGGACTGCCGATCGAACCGGTCTACGGACCCGATGCCCTGGAGGGCTGGGACCCGGCCGGGAAGCTGGGCGAGCCGGGCGCGTACCCCTTCACCCGGGGCGTGTACCCGACGATGTACACCGGCCGCCCCTGGACGATGCGTCAGTACGCCGGTTTCGGCACCGCGACGGAGTCCAACGCCCGCTACAAGCAGCTGATCGCCAACGGCACGACGGGCCTGTCGGTCGCCTTCGACCTGCCGACCCAGATGGGCCACGACTCCGACGCCCCGATCGCGTCGGGCGAGGTCGGCAAGGTCGGCGTCGCCATCGACTCGGTCGACGACATGCGGGTGCTGTTCGACGGGATCCCGCTGGACAGGGTCTCCACGTCGATGACGATCAACGCCCCCGCCGCCCTGCTGCTGCTCCTGTACCAACTCGTCGCGGAGGAACAGGGCGTCGGCGCAGACAAGCTCACCGGCACGATCCAGAACGACGTGCTGAAGGAGTACATCGCGCGCGGGACGTACATCTTCCCGCCGAAGCCCTCGCTGCGGCTGATCGCGGACATCTTCAAGTACTGCCGGGCCGAGATCCCGAAGTGGAACACCATCTCGATCTCCGGCTACCACATGGCCGAGGCCGGCGCCTCGCCCGCGCAGGAGATCGCCTTCACGCTGGCGGACGGCATCGAGTACGTGCGCACGGCGGTCGCGGCCGGCATGGACGTCGACGACTTCGCGCCGCGGCTGTCGTTCTTCTTCGTGGCCCGTACGACGATCCTGGAGGAGGTCGCCAAGTTCCGCGCGGCCCGCCGGATCTGGGCGCGGGTGATGAAGGAGGAGTTCGGCGCGGAGAACCCCAAGTCGCTGATGCTGCGCTTCCACACCCAGACGGCCGGGGTGCAGCTGACGGCCCAGCAGCCCGAGGTGAACCTCGTCCGCGTCGCCGTGCAGGGCCTGGCGGCCGTCCTCGGCGGCACCCAGTCGCTGCACACCAACTCCTTCGACGAGGCCATCGCCCTGCCCACCGACAAGTCCGCGCGCCTGGCCCTGCGCACCCAGCAGGTCCTCGCCCACGAGACGGACGTGACCGCGACGGTCGACCCGTTCGCCGGGTCCTACGTCATCGAGAGGATGACCGACGACGTCGAGGCCGCAGCCCTGGAGCTGATGGGCAAGATCGAGGACCTGGGCGGCGCGGTCAGCGCGATCGAACACGGCTTCCAGAAGAGCGAGATCGAGCGCAACGCCTACCGCATCGCCCAGGAGACCGACTCCGGCGAGCGCGTCGTCGTCGGCGTCAACCGTTTCCAGCTCGACGAGGAGGAGCCCTACGAACCGCTTCGCGTCGACCCCGCCATCGAGGCCCAGCAGGCCCAGCGCCTCGCCAGGCTCCGCGCCGAGCGCGACCAGCAGGCGGTGGACACGGCGCTGGCCGCGCTGAAGAAGGCGGCCGAGGGCGAGGACAACGTCCTCTACCCGATGAAGGACGCCCTGCGCGCCCGCGCCACCGTCGGCGAGGTCTGCAACGCGCTGCGCGAGGTCTGGGGGACGTACGTCCCCACCGACGCCTTCTGACCGCGCCCCGGAGACGTCCGGAACGCCCGGGCGGAGTGTCGTACTCCCGTGCGACACTCCCTCCATGTTCGGCGTCACAGACCTCCCCACCTACCTGGCAGGGCTCGTCCTCGTCATCCTGCTGCCCGGCCCCAACTCGCTCTACGTCCTCTCCGTGGCCGCCCGCCGGGGCGTGCGCGCCGGTTACACGGCCGCAGCCGGGGTCTGGTGCGGGGACACGGTGCTGATGACGCTGTCGGCCGCCGGGGTCGCCTCGCTGCTCCAGGCCAACGCCGTGCTGTTCGGGATCGTCAAGTACACCGGCGCCGGATACCTGACGTGGCTGGCGATCGGCATGATGCGGGCCGCGTGGGGGATGTGGCGGACGCGGCGGGAGGAGACCGCCGAGGCCGCCGCCGCGCCCGTGGCCGACGACGAGCGTCCCTTCCGGCGGGCCCTGGTCGTCAGCCTCCTCAACCCGAAGGCGATCCTCTTCTTCGTCGCCTTCTTCGTGCAGTTCGTCGACCCGGGCTACGCCTACCCCGCCCTGTCCTTCGTCGTCCTCGGCGCCTTCGCCCAGCTCTTCAGCTTCCTCTACCTCAGCGCGCTGATCTTCAGCGGCACCAGGCTGGCCGCCGCCTTCCGCCGCCGCAGGCGACTGTCGGCGGGGGCCACCTCGGCGGCGGGCGCGCTGTTCCTGGGCTTCGCGGTGAAACTGTCGGCGGCGGGCGCCTGACCGCCGGGCCCGACAGGAACGCGGCGCGTCACGGCGTCGGCTGGGACCCGGCCGCGGTACGCCGGCGCCGGGCCAGGCTGCGGCGTACCGCCCGGGTGGCGACCGGCGGCAGCAGGTCCAGGGCGAGACGGCGGGCCCGGCTGCGCGCGGACGGCGTGGCCGCCGGCCGCGCCGGGCCGCCCGCCCGCGCCGGCGGCTTCGGCTGCTCCGGAAGGGCCCCTGCGGCCTCCCGCGAACCGGCCGCCGGGCCGGGAGCCGGAGCGGACACCCGGTGCCGCGAGACGGGCAGGGACGGCAGCCGCATGGTCCTGCCCTTGGCGCGGGCCCGGATCAGCCGGTGGCCGGCGGCCTGCTCCACGCTCACCGTGCAGTCGTCGCGTCCGCTCAGCGCGGCGAGCAGCTCCTCCTGCACGGGCCCGGGATCCCCCCAGGTGCCGTACAGCTTCTGGGTGCTCAGGCAGACCGGGCGCAGCCCCCGGTTGAGCACGGCCTCCCAGGCGGCGACGGAGACGCCCGGGGTGTGCTCCGAGCGGAAGTCGTCGAGGACCACGATGCCCTCCGGCAGCAGCAGGTCACGGGCCGCGCCGATGTCGCCGTGGACGTGCTCGTACAGGTGGGAGGCGTCGATGTGGACGAAGCGGCAGCTGCCGGGCGCGACCTCGTCGGTGATCACCGAGCTGGGGGCCTGCACGATCGTCGGCAGGGCGTCGTGGAAGGAGAGGTAGTTCCGCTCGAAGGCCTGCCGGGTCAGGGTGGAGTACGACTTCGCGGTCTCGGCCCGGTTCGCCTCGTCGGGGGCGTCCGCCTCGAACAGGTCGCAGACGGTGAGCTTCTCGCCCTCCCGCAGGCGGTGGCCCAGCAGGATCGCGCTCTTGCCGAGGTAGGTGCCCAGTTCGAGCAGGTCGCCCCGGGTCCCCGCGGCCTCCTGCCTCTCCAGGAACCAGGAGAACAGCACCTGGTCGAGCGGCCAGAACCAGCCGGGTACGTCGTTCAGCTCAGTGGGACACGTGTGCGTAGCTTGAGCAGTCGCCATGAGGGGAGGATGCCTCCTCGAGTCGGAAAAGACAGCGGGCGCGCGCAGTCTTCCGGACAGAACATCGCACGAATCGCTCAATATGAACGGGAAGGTACGGCCCGGGGGCGTGGAGGCGACGGATGCCCGGCGTACCGGTGCGGCCGCCGCGCCGGAACAGGGCACGGTCCGCCGTTCGGCGCGGAACGGCGGAAACGGGTCACCGTCTGATCGCGCGGCGGACGGCCCGTGCCCGCCGCACCACCTTCCGCGCGGCGGAATTGTGCGGCAGGAAAGCCAGCCGTCCCGGAATTCCACCGGGCAGACCCAGGGAGGTCAGCCGCCGTTTCTTGAAATACCGCCAGGTGTGCGTGTCCAGATTCCGGCGCAGGTATTCCTCCGCTTCCGGCCGCAGTCCGGGCAGGATCTTCGGCTGCATCGCGAAGCCGACGGTCCGCACCAGCGCGCCGAGGGCCTCGGCGTCCATGCCCCGGCGCCCCTCGGCGACGGCCGCCGCGTCGTCCGGCCCGGGCAGCAGCGCGTCCACGACGGTGACGGGCACCCGGTTGCTGTTCTCGTACGGCGTCAGCCGGTCCAGCAGCGTCTCGGTGCCGACCCGGGCGACCGGCAGACCGTACAGCTCGGACGCCGTGAGCAGCGCCGTGGAGAAGCAGCCGACCACCAGTGCCGGGCGCATCCGCTGGTACAGCACCTCGGCGAGCACCGGCGTGTCCACCACCGTGAGGGCGACGCCGAGCCGCTCCGCCTCCTCCTCCAGGGAGCGGGTGAAGCGGGCGGGCGCCGTGGGGTGCGGCTTGAACACCACCCGGGTGTGCCCGAGACCGACGGCGCCCGTCAGCATCCGCACGTGCAGGTCCTCCTCCTCCTCGGCGGAGAGGATGCCCAGCGCGGACAGGTACTGGCCGAGCAGCAGCGCGGGCCCCTCGACGTCCGGCAGACCGGCGCCGGTGTCCGCCAGTCCGGCCAGCACCTTCGTGAACGCCGGGGTCGGCACCAGCTCCGGTGCCACCCCGAACTCGGTCAGCAGCAGCGGGGTGAGCCCCGGCACCAGGTCGAGGTGGAGCAGCCGCTCCACACGCGTGCCGACCAGCGGATCGATCTTGTTGCGGGTGGGGCCGTAGCTCATCAGGCCGTCCGCGTAGACGGTCAGGGGCGCGTCCGGGAAGAGCTGCGCCACCCCGAGCGCCGGCTGCACCTGGATCGACTCCACGGCCAGCGACACGTCGTCGTCCCCCAGGTTCCAGGCCAGCCGCAGATACCGCTCCCACATCGGGGCGTCGTCCACGCGCGGCGCCCAGCCGCCGGGATGGAACGGGAAGATCGTCTCGTTCCACGACACGACGTCGTCGAACCGGGACCGCAGCTGTTCGAACCCCGGCATGGCGTCGGTGGGCGGTGTCGTCTCGGGCGTCGCCGCGTTGTTGGAGACCAGCAGGATCCGCCGGTCGGCCGCGTCGAAGCAGCCCGCGTCCAGGGCGGCGGCCAGCGTGGCCGTGCCGTACAGCGTCGACGCCAGGAAGATCTGCGTGCTCACGCCGCCACCTCCCCGGCCGGCACCGGACGGCGGCGCAGCCGGCGCAGCCGCGTGGCCCGCTCGGCGTCCATCGAGGCCAGCGCCTCGTCGAGCGCGTCCTGCGGCATCCGCCGCAGCGCGGCGGCGCTCATCGCCTTCAGTCTGCGTGCCACGGCGGGCTCGAACCTCTCGATGGAACCCAGGTGATGGGAGATGATCGCGCAGTAGGTGCGCACGGCCTTCGGCAGCAGCGAAGCGGCGTCCGGGTCCGCGGCCGTCTCCGCGACGACCTGGTCGAAGGCGCGGATGAAGTCGAGCTGGCGGACGTCCCCGATCTGGGTGAGCGAGGTCGCCACCCCGCGCCGGTAGAAGACGCCGAGCAGCCCGGTCACCGCGAAGGACTCCGCCTCCCGGTGCAGCTTCCAGATCCACGGCCGGTCCTCGGCCGTGCGCAGCCCGTCGGTGAAGTGCAGCAGCCCCCGCTCGACCAGCCGGCGGTGGTAGATCCCCGCCCAGGCGTACGCGTAGTCGACCGAGGTCGAGCGGTGCGCCGGCAGGATCGCGTCGCGCGGGCGGAGGACGACGTTCCTGCGGCCGTGCGGCACCCGGACGACGGTGCGGGCGCGGGCCGTGCACTGCACGTGGTCGGTGCGCACGAAGTCGCAGCCCAGATCCTCGATCGCGGCGACCAGCCGGTCGTAGTGTCCGGGGGCCAGCCAGTCGTCGCCGTCCAGGAAGGTCAGGTACTCGCCGCGCGCCCGGTCGATGCCGGTGTTCCGGGCGGTCGCCAGGCCGCCGTTCCGTTCGTGGCGGACCAGCACCGCCCCCGGCAGTTCCTTCTCCGCGCGCGCGAGGAGATCCGCGGTGCCGTCGGACGAACAGTCGTCCACGAAAATGAATTCGAAGTCCTCTCGCGTGTTGGCGCGCAGACTGCGCAGGGTGTCGGGTGCGTATTGCCGCACGTTGTAGAACGGCACGATGACGGAGAGCTTGGGCACGGGAGTGACGTTAGGCGGCTGTCCGGCATGCGGCTTTGCCGGTGTCTTTACGGTGGATGAACGAGGAATGGCGAAGACGTGAAGTGGATGCGTTTTCCGGTGTGACGCGGCCCGGTTCGCCGTCCGGCGATGCGCTGTTCACCCTTTGTTGCATTCGGGTTGGGCGGTTCCTAGAAAGGGACTCGTAACTTCTGCGACGTGCCAGAAAGTGCAACGAAGGCCCGGCGAGTCGCCGTCCTCGCGGATTCCGACACCCGGTGGAAATGGGGCGCGCTCACCGCCGCCCGCGTCTCCCCCCACGGTGCGGACATCCGCCTGGACGGCTACCTCCTGCGGGGCCGCGCCACCCCCACCGCCCGCCAGCTGGCGGAAGTCGGCGTCGCGGCGGACTCGCTCCGCGAGGTGACCACCGCCGAGTTCCTGCGCGCCATGGCCGACGAGCCGTACGACGTGCTCGTCCTCGCCCTGGTCGGCGGCGGTGTCCAGGCCGTGCTGCACGGACTGCGGCACACCTGGCAGGGGCGCGCGGACCGGCCCGTCGTCGTCACCGGCTACGTCGGCGTCGTCTACGAGAAGCTCGCCGACGGCCTGCTGCTGCGCCACGGCGCCGACCTCGTCCTCGCCAACTCCCGCCAGGACGCGGACCGTTTCCGGGCCGTGTACGAGGGGGTCGGCGCCGACGCCTCGGCGGTGACCGAGGTCGCGCTGCCCTTCCTGGGCGGGGCCCGGCACACCGGCGACCACGGCCACCCGTACACGGTCGTCTTCGCCGCCCAGCCCTCCGTCCCGGACAGCCGCCAGGGCCGTACGTACCTGCTCGAGCGGCTCGTCCGGCACGCCCGCCGGCACCCCGGACGGGAGGTACTGCTCAAGCTCCGCTCCAAGCCCGGCGAGCACACCACCCACATCGAGGAGCTGCCCTACCAGAAGCTGGTGCACAAGGCCGACCCGCCGCCCAACTTCCGCCTGGTCTACGGGCACATGGGCGAGGTCCTCGACCGCACCGACCTGCTGGTCACCGTCAGCTCCACCGCCGCCCTGGAGGCCCTGCACCGCCGCATCCCGACGGCCGTGCTGACCGACCTCGGGATCCGCGAGGCCCTCGGCAACCACCACTTCGTCGGCTCCGGGTGCCTCGCCTCCTGGGACCAGCTCGACGACGGCCACCTGCCCGTGCCCGACCCGGCGTGGGTCGCCCGGCAGGGCGTCGCGGCCGACGGAACGTACGGCACCGCCTTCGACGCGGCCCGTGCCCGCATCGCCGAACTGCTCGACAGGCCCGGCGGCCTGCCCCCGCTCACCCCGTACTACACGCTCGCCACCGCCCCCGGCTATCTGCCCGGCGTCCTCGCCCGCCACCACCTCGCCCCGGACGGCAGCCCGCTGCCCGGCGCGCCCGCCGCCGACCGGGCCCCCGGTCCGGTCCGGCAGATCGTGCGCCGTGCCGCCCGCGGCGCCTACCGGCACGGCGTCCAGCGCGTCGCCCCGGTGATCCGGCGGATGGGGGAGCTGTGACCGGCCCGCGCCCCACCCCGTCCCAGACCCGCGTACCCGCCCGAGGAGCCCCCGCCATGACCCAGCCGGACGACCCGCACGCGCACCGAGCCACTCCGGCGGCGACCGGCGCCGTCACCGGGACCGGCACCGCGGTCACGGCGGCGGCCACGAGCCGGGGCGCCACCGTGCGCCGCGTGCTCGCCGTCATCCCCGCACGGGGCGGCTCCAAGGGCGTGCCCGCGAAGAACCTCGCCCCCGTCGGCGGCGTCCCCCTCGTCACCCGCGCCGTCCGCGAGTGCCTGGCCGCCCGCCTGGTGACCGACGTCGTGGTCTCCACCGACGACCGGGCCATCGCCGCCGCCGCCCGCGAGGCCGGCGCCGAGGTCGTCCTGCGGCCCGCCGCCATCGCCGGCGACACGGCCACCTCCGAGGCCGCGGTGCTGCACGCCATGGACACCCACGAGGCCCTGCACGGCGCCCCCGTCGACGTCGTCCTGCTCGTGCAGTGCACCAGCCCCTTCCTGGTCCGCGAGGACGTCGACGGGGTGGCCGCCGCGGTCGCCGAGGCCGGCGCCGACACCGCGGTGACCGTCGCCCCCTTCCACGGCTTCGTCTGGCGCGACGGCGAGGGCGAGGGCGACGGCGGCCACGGCGTCAACCACGACAAGTCCTACCGCCCCCGCCGCCAGGACCGCCCCCAGGACCTGTTGGAGACCGGCGCCGCCTACGCCATGGACGCGGCCGGCTTCCGCGAGCACGGCCACCGCTTCTTCGGCCGCACCGAACTGGTCCGCACCGACCCGGCCCGCGTCCTGGAGATCGACGACCCGCACGACCTGGCCCGCGCCCGCGCCCTCGCCCCCCTCCTCGACACCGCCAGGCCCGGCGCCCTGCCCACCGCCGCCGACGTCGACGCGGTCGTCCTCGACTTCGACGGCACCCAGACCGACGACCGGGTGCTGATCGACGCCGACGGACGGGAGCACGTCTCCGTGCACCGCGGCGACGGACTCGGCATCGCCGCCCTGCGCCGCAGCGGCCTGGCGATGCTGATCCTGTCCACGGAACAGAACCCGGTCGTCGCCGCCCGCGCCCGCAAGCTCCGGATCCCCGTGCTGCACGGCATCGACCGCAAGGACCTCGCCCTCAAACAGTGGTGCGAGGAGCAGGGCATCGCCCCCGAGCGCGTGCTCTACGCCGGCAACGACGTCAACGACCTGCCCTGCTTCGCCCTCGTCGGCTGGCCGGTGGCCGTCGCGAGCGCCCACGACGTCGTGCGCGGCGCCGCCCGCGCCGTCACCACCGTCCCCGGCGGCGAGGGCGCCGTCCGCGAGATCGCGGGCTGGCTCCTCGGCCCCTCCCTCGACGTACCCGCCGCCCCCTGACCCACCTGAACCCCCGCCCCACGCATCCCACGTAAGGAACCACCTGCCATGAGCACCGACTCCCGCATCCGCACCCTCGGCTCCCGCGAGGCCGGCCCCGGCCGCCCCGTCTACGTCACCGGCGAGATCGGCATCAACCACAACGGCGACCTCGAGAACGCCTTCCGGCTGATCGACGCCGCCGCCGAGGCCGGCTGCGACGCCGTCAAGTTCCAGAAGCGCACCCCCGAGATCTGCACCCCGCGCGACCAGTGGGACATCGAGCGTGACACCCCCTGGGGCCGGATGACGTACATCGACTACCGCCACCGCGTCGAGTTCGGCGAGGAGGAGTACCGCCAGATCGACGACTACTGCAAGAGCAAGAACATCGACTGGTTCGCCTCCCCGTGGGACACCGAGGCCGTCGCCTTCCTGGAGAAGTTCGACGTCCCCGCCCACAAGGTGGCCTCCGCCTCCCTCACCGACGACGAACTGCTGCGCACCCTGCGCGCCACGGGCCGCACGGTCATCCTCTCCACGGGCATGTCCACCCCCCGGCAGATCCGCCACGCGGTCGAGGTCCTGGGCAGCGACAACATCCTGCTCTGCCACGCCACGTCCACCTACCCGGCCAAGGCCGAGGAGCTGAACCTCCGCGTCATCAACACCCTCCAGCAGGAGTACCCGAACGTCCCGATCGGCTACTCCGGCCACGAGACCGGACTGCAGACCACCCTCGCCGCGGTCGCCCTCGGCGCCGTCTTCGTCGAGCGCCACATCACCCTCGACCGCGCCATGTGGGGCTCCGACCAGGCCGCCTCGGTCGAACCGCAGGGCCTGACCCGCCTCGTCCGCGACATCCGCACCATCGAGGCCGCCCTCGGCGACGGCGTCAAGAAGGTCTACGACTCCGAGCTCGGCCCCATGAAGAAGCTGCGCCGCGTCACCGGCGTCGTCGCCGAGGCCGAGATCGCCACGGCGGCCGGCGAACCGGTCACGGTCTGACCTCGCCCCCACCCCCACCACGACGGGACGGTCGTACGCCGATGAGCCGCCGCGCCGGGAACACCGGCCCCCACACCCTCGCCTTCGTCGAGAGCCCGGTGCAACTGCTGAACGTACTGGAGTGGGCGCACACCCGTGCGCCCGGCGCGGAGCTCACCCTCGTCGTCCTCTCCCCGGTGGACCCCATGACCCGGGGCCAGCTGCGCCGCATGGCGGAACTCGCCCGACGGGAGGGCCATGAGGTCCGCTGGGAGGAGGCCCGGGGCGGAGCGACGGCCCCCTTCCAGACGGTGGGGAGCCTCATGCGGCCCCTGCGCCGCGCGGACCGCGTCGTCCTGGGCGACCCCTTCTCCCGCTACGTCCAGCTGCTCCTGACCCTCACCCGCGCCCACGAACTGGTCGTCGTCGACGACGGCACGGCCACGATGGAGTTCGTCACCCAGCTCGCCCGCGGCGAACGCCTGGTCCGCTGGCACCGCAAGGGCGCCCGCTCCGGCCCCCGCGACCTCCTCTTCGCCCCCGTGTCGGCGTCCGCCCGGCGACGCCTGACCCCGGCCCGGGGCCGCGACGTGGAGGTCTTCTCCGCCATGCCCGTGGACGACACCCCGCACGGCGTCACCGTCACCCCCAACACCTTCGCCTGGACCCGCGCCCGCTTCGGCCCGCCCCGCATCACCAAGGGCGCCGACATGGTCGGCACCTCCCTGGTGGAGACGGGCGTCGTGGACGGCGACCGCTACCTGGACGCCGTACGCGCCCTCGCGAAGACCCACGGAGCCACCCGCTACTTCGCCCACCGCCGGGAGAGCGCGGACAAGCTCCACCGTCTGGCCGTCGAGACCGGCCTGGAGATCGTCCGCCCCGACCTCCCCCTCGAACTCATCGCCCGCCGCGGCCCCATCGGCCGCACCGTCCTCAGCTTCCCGTCCACGGTCGTCCACACCCTCCCACTGGCCCTCGCCGGCACGGACGTCCGCGTCGCCGTCTGCGACATCGACCCCGCCTGGCTCACCCGCTCCGCCTCCCCCCGCGCGACCGGCTTCCTCTCCGGCGTCACCCTCACGGCCCGAGGCGCCCACCGGCTGCCGGCGGTGGCGGGATAGACGGGCCCGGCCGGCGGCCGATGCGGGTGGATTCGTACCGGATCCGGTGTCGCGTCCGGCGCCCCGCCGTGCGCGGGGACGCGTGGGGAGGGCGGAGCGTGGTATCCGTGGAGGGAGCAAGGAAAGCGGAGGCGGGTACGGCGGCCGGAAGCGGGTGAGTTTACCCACCTCCATCGACACCCATGCGCCGTACGGCCAACTTTTCGTCCCCTAACGGGTTGAACTTTTGTTGATCGCAGGACAGTTGACCGCCTCGGCGTCCTACCCTTCAAAGGGTGAAGCAATTGATCTCCCGAGAGTCCGAGGCCGACACGTCCGGGGAAGCGCTGCTTCCCGGCACCCTTCCCGAGGCGCTGCGGGCCGAGCTCGTGGCCTTCCGTCGCGACCTGCACATGCACCCCGAGCTGGGCAATCAGGAGTTCCGCACCACCGCCGCGATCAAGGAGCGGCTCGAGCGGGCCGGTCTGCGGCCACGGGTGCTCCCGGTCGGCACGGGACTCGTCTGCGACATCGGCACCGACTCGGGACAGTGGACCGGCGGGCCGCGCATGCTCGCGCTGCGCGCCGACATCGACGCGCTGCCCATCCCGGACACCAAGAGCGAGTGCCCGTACCGCTCGATCGTGCCGGACCGCGCCCACGCCTGCGGACACGACGTGCACACCACCGTCGTCCTCGGCACCGGCCTCGTCCTCGCCGCCCTGCACGAGCAGGGCCTGCTGCCCCGGCCCGTGCGGCTGATCTTCCAGCCCGCGGAGGAGGTGCTGCCCGGCGGCGCCGCCGACGCCATCGAGGGCGGCGCGCTCGACGGGGTGCGCCGCATCCTGGCCGTGCACTGCGATCCCCGGGTGGACGCCGGGAAGATCGGGCTGCGGGTGGGCCCCATCACCTCCGCCTGCGACCGGCTGGAGATCACCCTCGACGGGCCCGGCGGGCACACCGCCCGGCCGCACCTGACGACCGACCTGGTCACCGCCGCCGCCCGCGTCGTCGTCGACGTGCCCGCGATCGTCGCCCGGCGCGTGGACAGCCGCAGCGGCCTCGCCATGACCTGGGGCCGCATCGACTGCGGCCACGCCCCGAACGTCATCCCGCAGCACGCCGAGCTCGCGGGCACCGTGCGCTGCCTCGACCTGGAGGCCTGGCGGCAGGCGCCCGACCTGGTCGTCGGAGCCATCGACGAGGTCGCCAACCTGCACCGGGCCAAGTCCGAGATCACCTACGTCCGGGGCGTGCCCCCCGTCGTCAACGAGGTGACCAGCACCGAGCTGCTCCAGGCCGCCATGGTCGCCCGGCGCGGCACGGACGCCGTCGAGTCCACCGAGCAGAGCCTCGGCGGCGAGGACTTCTCCTGGTACCTGGAGCACGTGCCCGGCGCGATGGCCCGGCTCGGCGTCCGCCCGCCCGGCGAGCGCACGGTGCGCGACCTGCACCAGGGCGACTTCGACATCGACGAGCACGCCATCACCGTCGGCGTGGAGATGTTCACCGCGGCCGCGCTCATCGACGCCGTCTGACAGCCCGCCCCGCACCGTCCGGCCCGGTGGGCAGCCGGTCCGGACGGGCCAGCGGCACGAAAGGGTAACGGCCCCGCGGAATCCCGTTCCCAGGAGTTTCTACGCGCGTTAATGTGCGCCGAACCGAGCGCCCGCTGCGGGGTTCTGGAGAAGGGGGAACGTCGGATGCGTCGTATTTCGGGACTGACCCGCGCCGCGGTGGGGGTCGCGTCGCTCGCACTCGCCGCCACGGCCTGCGGAAGCACCAGCAGCGAGAGCGGCAGCGGCGAGGCGGACACCAAGAACGACAAGGGTCTCGCCATCGCGTACGACATCGGCGGCAGGGGCGACCAGTCCTTCAACGACGCCGCGTACGCCGGTCTGGAGCAGGCGAAGATGGAGTTCGGCTACGAGACGGCCGACATCGAGCCCACCGAGGGCGAGACCGACGCCGACAAGGAGCAGCGCCTGGCGTCGCTCGCCAAGCAGGGCTACAACCCGGTCATCGGCGTCGGCTTCGCCTACGGCCCGGCGATGAAGGCCGTCGCCGAGAAGTACCCGGACACCACCTTCGGCATCGTGGACTCCGTGGTCGAGGGCAAGAACGTGGCGTCCCTCGTCTTCGCCGAGCACGAGGCCTCCTACCTCGCCGGTGTCGCCGCCGCCAAGGCCACCAGGACCAAGACGGTTGGCTTCGTGGGCGGTGTGGACGTCCCGCTGATCCACAAGTTCGAAGCCGGTTACAAGCAGGGCGTCGAGGACACCGACCCGAAGGTGAAGGTGATCTCGCAGTACCTGACGCAGACCGCCGAGGAGGGCGGCTTCTCCAGTCCCGACAAGGGCCGGGCCGCCGCCGAGGGCCAGATCGAGAAGAAGGCCGACGTCGTCTACCAGGCGGCCGGCCTGTCCGGGCAGGGTGTGATCGAGGCCGCCGCCAAGGCGAAGGTCTGGGCGATCGGCGTCGACTCCGACCAGTACAAGCAGGAAGCCCTGGCGGCGTACAAGGACCACATCCTCACCTCCGCCCTCAAGGACATCGACGGCGCGGTCTACGCCCTGGCCAAGTCGGTGGAGGACGGCAAGCCGCTGACCGGCGTCCAGACCTTCGACCTGAAGTCCGACGGCGTGGGCCTGTCCGACAGCAACCCGAAGTTCGCCGAGGTCCCGGGCGCCAAGGACGCCGTGGCCGAGGCGAAGGAGGGCATCGTCAGCGGCTCGATCAAGGTCAGGGCCGAGTAACCGGCCGGTATGCGGTCCCGGAAGCGGGGGGGGGGCCCCCCCCCCCCCCCCCCCGCCCCGGGCCCCCCCCCCCCCCCCCCCCCCCCCCCCCCTCTCCGTTCTTCGCTCACTCCTCCGACGACTCCTCGTCGTCCCCGCCCGGCTTCGGCGGCTTCGGCGGGCGCGTACGGCCGCTCGGACCGTCCCGCAGGAACGGCGTGCCGGGTGTGCCGTCGCCGCCGTCCGCCGTGGCGTGCCCGCCCGGTCCGGAGCCGCCGTCCCGGCGCCGCAGGTACCGCTCGAACTCGCGGGCGATCGCCTCGCCCGACGCCTCCGGCAGCTCCGCGGTGTCCCGGGCCTCCTCCAGCGACTGCACGTACTCCGCGACCTCGCTGTCCTCCGCGGCCAGCTGGTCCACCCCGACCTGCCAGGCGCGCGCGTCCTCGGGCAGCTCGCCCAGCGGGACGCGCACGTCGATCAGGTCCTCCAGCCGGTTCAGCAGGGCCAGCGTCGCCTTCGGGTTCGGCGGCTGCGACACGTAGTGCGGGACCGCCGCCCACAGCGACACCGCCGGAACGCCCGCGTGCGTGCACGCCTCCTGGAGGACGCCGACGATGCCGGTGGGGCCCTCGTACTTGGTCTCCTCCAGGTCCATGCGACGGGCCAGGTCGGCGTCCGACGTGGTCCCGCTGATCGGCACCGGACGGGTGTGCGGGGTGTCGCCCAGCAGGGCGCCCAGTACGACGACCAGCTCCACGCCCAGCTCGTGGGCGAAGCCGAGCAGTTCGTTGCAGAACGAGCGCCAGCGCATGGACGGCTCGATGCCGCGGACCAGGACGAGATCGCGCGGCTTGTCCCCGCCGACGCGGACCACCGAGAGCCGGGTCGTCGGCCAGGTGATCTTCCGGACGCCGCCCTCCATGAACACCGTGGGGCGGTTCACCTGGAAGTCGTAGTAGTCCTCGGCGTCCAGCGCCGCGAACACCTCGCCCTTCCACTCCCTGTCCAGGTGCGCGACCGCGGCGGAGGCGGCGTCACCGGCATCGTTCCAGCCCTCGAACGCGGCCACCATGACCGGGTCGATCAGCTCGGGAACCCCCTCGAGCTCGATCACCCAGCGCCTCCTTCCGACGTGCCCTCGCGTACCCCCCAACCTTACGGCGTGCGGAGGGACCGCCCGCAGCCCCCTTGCACGGGGGAGTGATCCGAACACTGCCCCGTTCACCGCCCCCGGACACCCCGGCCGTGCCCGGTGCCGGAACACGGAAGGGCCGCCTCCGCGCGGGAGACGGCCCTTCCACGACGCCGTGGCGCCGTCGCCCGGGGCCGTCCGGCCTACTTCTCGTCGAGCAGGTCCTGGACCTTCGCGCGGATCTCGTCCGTGGCCAGGCCGCGGATGGTCAGCGTCGTCCGGCGGCGCAGCACGTCGTCCTGCGTCTCGGCCCACTCGTGATCACGGGCCCACACGACCTGCGCCCAGATCTCCGGGGCGTCGGGGTGGACGCGCTCGGCCAGCTCCGGGTTCTCGTTGGCGATGCGGGCGATGTCGAAGGCCAGCGAACCGTAGTGCGTGGCCAGGTGCCTGGCGGTGTCGGCGGCCATGCGGGGGCCGGGGGCGGGGCCGTCCACCAGCAGCCGGTGGGCGACCGCGCGCGGGTTGGCGACGCCGGGCAGCGGCAGCTTCTTCGGCAGCGAGGCGATCGGCTCGAAGTCGTCGCCCAGCGGGTGGCCCGGCAGCGCCTCCAGCTTCTTCATGACCGTGCGGCCGATGTGGCGGAAGGTGGTCCACTTGCCGCCGGCGACGGACAGCATGCCGCCGCGGCCCTCGGTGACGACCGTCTCGCGCTTGGCCTTCGCGGTGTCGCCGGGGCCGCCCGGCAGCACGCGCAGGCCCGCGAAGGAGTACGTGATCAGGTCCCGGTCGAGCTGCTGGTCGCGGATGGAGAACGCGGCCTCGTCGAGGATCTGGGTTATGTCCTTGTCGTTGACCGCGACGTCCGCCGGGTCGCCCTCGTACTCCTCGTCCGTGGTGCCGAGCAGCAGCATGTCCTCCCAGGGGAGGGCGAAGGTGATCCGGTATTTGTCGATCGGGGTCGCGAGCGCGGCCTTCCAGGGCGCGGTGCGCCTGAGCACCAGGTGCGCGCCCTTGGACAGGCGGATGGAGGGCGCCGCGGCCGGGTTCTCCATGCGGCGCAGGTGGTCGACCCAGGGGCCGGTCGCGTTGAGCACCAGACGGGCGTTCACGCCGAACTCGTCGCCGGTCAGCCGGTCCTTCAGCTCGGCGCCGGTCACCCGGCCCTTGGTGAAGCGCAGGCCGGTGACCTCGGCGTGGTTGAGGACGACCGCGCCGGAGTCGACCGCCGCGCGCACCGTCATCAGCGCCATGCGGGCGTCGTTCATCTGGTCGTCGCCGTACACGGCCACGGCCTTGAGGTTGTCGGTGCGCAGCTCCGGCACGTCCTGCGCGGCCTTGGCCGGGGAGAGCAGGTGGCCGACACCGTCACCGAACGCGGACAGCGCCGAGTACGCGAAGACACCGGCGCCCAGCTTCGCCGCGCCGTGCGGCCCGCCCTTGTACACGGGGAGGTAGAAGGTGAGCGGGTTCGCCAGGTGCGGGGCCACCTGGCGGGAGACCGCGCGGCGCTCGAAGTGGTTCTCCGCCACCAGCTTCACCGCGCCGGTCTGCAGGTAGCGCAGTCCGCCGTGGAGCAGCTTGGAGGAGGCGGAGGAGGTGGCGCCGGCGAAGTCGCCGGCGTCGACCAGGGCCACCCTGAGGCCGGACTGCGCGGCGTGCCAGGCGGTGGAGATGCCGAGGATGCCGCCGCCGATCACGAGGAGGTCGTACGACGCCTTGGAGAGCTGCTCCCGGGTCTCGGCCCGGCTCGGGTTCGAACCGGAGGCCGGGCGCGACCCCAGGGCAGGCACGGACTGCAGGGTGGACTGAGTGGTCATTGCGGTTCTTACTCCTCGTCCTCGAGCCAGCCCATGGTCCGCTCGACGGCCTTGAGCCAGCTCTTGTACTCACGGTCGCGGGTCTCCGCGTCCATGCGGGGGGTCCACTCGGCGGCCCGCCGCCAGTTGGCGCGCAGGTCGTCGGTGCTGTTCCAGAAGCCGACGGCGAGGCCGGCGGCGTAGGCGGCGCCGAGGCAGGTGGTCTCGGCGACCATCGGGCGCACCACGGGGGCGTCCACGAAGTCGGCGAGGGTCTGCATCAGCAGGTTGTTGGAGGTCATGCCGCCGTCGACCTTGAGGGCCGCCAGCTCGACGCCGGAGTCCTTGGTCATGGCGTCGGCGATCTCCCGTGTCTGCCAGGCGGTGGCCTCCAGGACGGCGCGCGCGAGGTGCGCCTTGGTGACGTACCGGGTCAGGCCGGCGATCACACCGCGGGCGTCGGAGCGCCAGTACGGGGCGAACAGGCCGGAGAAGGCCGGCACGAAGTAGGCGCCGCCGTTGTCCTCGACCTGCATCGCCAGCGTCTCGATCTCGGCGGCGGTGGAGATCAGTCCCATCTGGTCGCGCATCCACTGCACCAGCGAACCGGTGACGGCGATCGAGCCCTCCAGGGCGTAGACCGTGTCCTGGTCGCCGATCTTGTAGCCGACCGTGGTCAGCAGGCCCGAGTACGAGTTGATGATCTTGTCACCGGTGTTCATCACCATGAAGGTGCCGGTGCCGTACGTCGACTTCGTCTCGCCCTCGGAGAAACAGGTCTGGCCGAACAGGGCCGCCTGCTGGTCGCCGAGCGCGGAGGCGACGGGGATGCCGCCGAGCAGCTCGCCGAGCCGGCCGCCCTTGATCTCGCCGTACACCTCGGCGGAGGAGCGGATCTCGGGGAGCATCTGGGCCGGCACGCCGATGGACTCGCAGATGCGCGGGTCCCACTCCATGGTGTGCAGGTTCATCAGCAGGGTGCGGGAGGCGTTGGTGACGTCGGTGACGTGCTTGCCGCCGTTCACCCCGCCGGTCAGGTTCCAGATGACCCAGGTGTCCATGGTGCCGAAGAGCAGGTCGCCCGCCTCGGCGCGCTCGCGCAGTCCGTCGACGTTGTCGAGCAGCCAGCGGGCCTTGGGGCCGGCGAAGTAGGAGGCGAGGGGGAGGCCGGTCTCGCGGCGGAAGCGGTCCTGGCCGACGTTGCGGCCGAGCTCGCGGCACAGGGCGTCGGTGCGGGTGTCCTGCCAGACGATGGCGTTGTGGACGGGCTCACCGGTGTTCTTGTCCCAGACCAGCGTCGTCTCGCGCTGGTTGGTGATGCCGATGGCCTTGATGTCGTCGCGGGTGATGCCGGCCTTGCCGACCGCCCCGGCGACGACCTCCTGGACGTTGGTCCAGATCTCGGTGGCGTCGTGCTCGACCCAGCCCGGCTTGGGGAAGATCTGCTCGTGCTCCTTCTGGTCGACGGCGACGATGCGGCCGTCGCGGTCGAAGACGATGCAGCGGGACGAGGTGGTGCCCTGGTCGATGGCGGCGATGAAGGGGCCTGCGGTGTGGGCGTCGGTCACTGTGTGCTCCTGGGATTCCGTGGTGGGACGGCCGGTGCTGTGGCGCGTGTGCTGGGGCTCGATTGCTGGGGCTCGATGATGGCCGAGCGGCTGCCCGCTCAGGCGAACGCGAGGTGGTAGACACCTCCGGCGATCGCTCCGCCGGCCAGCGGGCCGACGACCGGGATCCAGGCGTAGCCCCAGTCGGAGCCGCCCTTGTTGGGCAGGGGGAGCAGCGCGTGCACGATGCGCGGGCCGAGGTCGCGGACCGGGTTGATCGCGTAGCCCGTCGGTCCGCCGAGCGACAGACCGATCGAGACGACCACGAACGCGGTGATCAGGACGCCCAGGACGCCGAGGCCCTTGCCGTCGCCGTTCAGGCCCTGGGTGAGGATGGCGAGCACCAGGACGAAGGTGCCGATGATCTCCGTCGCGAGGTTCTGCGCCACGTTGCGGATCTCGGGGCCGGTCGAGAAGACGCCCAGGACCGGGCCCGCCGCGGGTTCCTGCGCCTCGACGGACTTGGCCGCCTTGCCCTGCGCGCCGCCGACGATCTCCGGGTCCGTGAGGTGGGCCCGGAACTGGCCGTAGTAGGCGACCCAGACCAGGACCGCGCCGATCATGGCGCCGAGGAGCTGGCCCGCGAGGTAGGCCGGGACATTGTCCCAGGCGCCGTCCTTGATCGCGATGCCGAGCGTGACGGCCGGGTTGAGGTGCGCGGCGGAGAGCGGAAACGAGATGTACGCCGCGGCCATGACGGCGAAACCCCACCCGAAGGTGATGGCGAGCCAGCCGGCGTTGCGGGCCTTGGAGGCCTTGAGCGTCACGGCGGCACAGACACCGCCGCCGAGCAGGATGAGTATGGCGGTACCGATGGTCTCGCCGATGAAGATGTCGGAGCTGGACACCCGCGACTCCTTTGTCCTTCGTCCAGGGGAAGCCGAACCCCGGGTCCCTCCGGGAGTTCCGGCGCCCTCGATGTGAGAGCGATGGCGGCCCTTGGCGTTGTCACACTCTAACGCGTATTGCCGGTAGGTGTTCGACAATGCCGACCGATGGACGCGAGTCTCGCCGGGCCTCACGCGGGCGTCAAGAGTTCTGTTATCGAAAACACGATCGTTATTGATCGGTGTGGGCTATCGGTCTCCGTGGGGAGTCTCCGGGATCCGGAGCTCGGGGCCTCCCGGAGGCGGGGAGGGGCGGGCGCGGAGGGAAAGGGTCCCGCAGGAGCCGGCCGCGGGAAAGACCCCGGGGACGGCGAAGGGCCGGAACACCGCCCGGTGTTCCGGCCCTGCTCGCCTCGTTCGCGCCTCAGAACCGTCCGGCGCCCAGGTCGCGTGAGACCGCGCGGGCGCAGTCCCGCACCGCCGCGATCAGCTCCGGCCGCAGCTCGCCCTCCCGGCACAGCCGCTCCACCGCGCCGGTGATGCCGACCGCGCCGACCGGCATGCGGCGCCGGTCGTGGATGGGGGCGGCGATGGACGCGACGCCCTCCCAGGTCTCCTCCACGTCGGCCGCGTAGCCACGCGCGCGCGTGATGTCCAGGATGTGCTCGAACCCGTCCGCATCGCAGACGGTCCGGTCGGTGTACGCCTTGCGCTCGGCCTCCAGGGCCTCGCTGTGCGCGACCGGGTCGTACGCCGAGAGCACCTTGCCCAGCGCCGTGGAGTGCAGTGGCTGCATGCCCCCGATCTCCAGGACCTGCCGGCTGTCGTCGGGCCGGAAGACGTGGTGCACGATCAGTACACCCTGCTGGTGCAGGACGCCGAGATGGACGCTCTCGCCGCTGGACCGGGCGAGGTCGTCCGTCCACACCAGGGCGCGCGCCCGCAGCTCGTGCACGTCGAGATAGGTGGTGCCCAGGCGCAGCAGCTCGGCGCCCAGCTGGTAGCGCCCGGAGGCCTCGTCCTGCTCCACGAAACCCTCCTGCTGGAGGGTGCGCAGGATGCCGTGCGCGGTGCCCTTGGCCAGACCCAGCGACGAGGCGATGTCGGACAGGCCGAGCCGCCGCTCGCCGCCCGCGAGCAGGCGCAGCATCGCGGCCGCCCGTTCGAGCGACTGGATGTTCCGTGCCATCGACGTACTGCCTCCGTCCCTTCGACTGCCGACTTCGGCGTCGCTGACGTCGTTCGGCAATGCCGAACACTACCGGTCCATGCCGACCTCCCGCCAATGGTCGGCGGGCAACTGTTGCACTCGGACCGCGATCCGGAGGAAGACCGGCGGACCGCGCCCGGGAGCGGCGGGCATCCGGTACGCCCTTCCGGCGACCGGCGTCACCCCTGGGGGCGGGCGTACGGCCCCATCCTCGTCCGTCACGTGGACCGCCCGGTCACCGGCCCCGGGTCCCGGCTACCCTGGCGGCGTGCGTTCTCTCCCGGGACGTCTTCGTACGGATGTCACCGGGCAGCGCAAAGCCGACAGCCGTCGCATCCTAGGGAGCCCCTTCATGGCCTCGTCGCCGTCCACCCCGTCCGCCGACCCCCGGACCCGTGTGTCCGCCCTCCGCGAGGCACTCGCCACCCGTGTGGTGGTCGCCGACGGGGCGATGGGCACCATGCTGCAGGCGCAGAACCCGACGCTGGAGGACTTCCAGCAGCTGGAGGGCTGCAACGAGGTCCTGAACGTGACCCGGCCGGACATCGTGCGTGCGGTGCACGAGGAGTACTTCGCCGCCGGTGTCGACTGCGTGGAGACCAACACCTTCGGCGCCAACCACTCCGCCCTCGGCGAGTACGACATCCCCGAGCGCGTCCACGAGCTGTCCGAGGCCGGCGCCCGGGTGGCCCGCGAGACCGCCGACGCGTTCGCCGCCCGCGACGGCCGGCAGCGCTGGGTGCTGGGCTCGATGGGCCCCGGCACCAAGCTGCCCACCCTCGGCCACGCCCCGTACACCACCCTGCGGGACGCCTACCAGCGCAACGCCGAGGGCCTGGTCGCCGGCGGTGCCGACGCGCTGCTGGTGGAGACCACGCAGGACCTGCTGCAGACCAAGGCGTCCGTGCTGGGTGCCCGGCGCGCCCTGGACGCCCTGGGCCTCGACCTGCCCGTCATCGTGTCGGTGACCGTCGAGACCACCGGCACCATGCTGCTGGGTTCGGAGATCGGCGCCGCGCTGACCGCGCTGGAACCGCTCGGCATCGACATGATCGGCCTGAACTGCGCCACCGGCCCCGCCGAGATGAGCGAGCACCTGCGCTACCTGTCCCGGCACTCCCGCATCCCGCTGTCCTGCATGCCCAACGCAGGCCTGCCCGTTCTCGGCAAGGACGGTGCCCACTACCCGCTGACCGCCCCCGAGCTGGCGGACGCGCAGGAGACCTTCGTCCGCGAGTACGGCCTGTCCCTGGTGGGCGGCTGCTGCGGGACGACCCCCGAGCATCTGCGGCAGGTGGTGGAGCGGGTCCGCGGCCTGACCCCGGCCGAGCGCGACCCGCGCCCCGAGCCCGGTGCCGCCTCCCTCTACCAGACCGTGCCCTTCCGGCAGGACACCTCCTACCTGGCGATCGGCGAGCGCACCAACGCCAACGGGTCGAAGAAGTTCCGCGAGGCGATGCTGGCCGGCCGCTGGGACGACTGTGTGGAGATGGCCCGCGACCAGATCCGCGAGGGCGCCCACATGCTCGACCTGTGCGTGGACTACGTCGGCCGGGACGGCGTCGCCGACATGGAGGAGCTGGCCGGCCGCTTCGCCACCGCCTCCACGCTGCCGATCGTGCTGGACTCCACCGAGGTCGAGGTCCTGCGGGCCGGCCTGGAGAAGCTCGGCGGCCGTGCGGTGATCAACTCGGTGAACTACGAGGACGGTGACGGCCCCGAGTCCCGTTTCGCCAAGGTCGCACAGCTGGCCCGGGAGCACGGGGCGGCGCTGATCGCGCTGACCATCGACGAGGAGGGCCAGGCCCGTACCGCCGAGAAGAAGGTCGAGATCGCCGAACGCCTCATCGCGGACCTGACGACGAACTGGGGCATCCGCGAGGAGGACATCCTCGTCGACTGTCTGACCTTCACCATCTGCACCGGCCAGGAGGAGTCCCGCAAGGACGGGGTGGCCACCATCGAGGGCATCCGCGAGCTGAAGCGCCGTCACCCCCGGGTGCAGACCACGCTGGGCCTGTCCAACATCTCCTTCGGCCTCAACCCGGCCGCCCGGATCCTGCTCAACTCGGTGTTCCTGGACGAGTGCGTCAAGGCGGGCCTGGACTCGGCGATCGTCCACGCCTCCAAGATCCTCCCCATCGCCCGCTTCGACGAGGAACAGGTCACCACAGCCCTGGACCTGATCTACGACCGCCGCCGCGAGGGCTACGACCCCCTGCAGAAGCTGATGCAGCTCTTCGAGGGCGCCACCGCCAAGTCCCTGAAGGCGTCCAAGGCGGAGGAACTGGCCGCTCTTCCCCTGGACGAGCGCCTCAAGCGCCGCATCATCGACGGCGAGAAGAACGGCCTCGAACAGGACCTCGACGACGCGCTGAAGACGCGTCCGGCCCTGGAGATCGTCAACGAGACCCTGCTGGACGGCATGAAGGTCGTCGGCGAACTGTTCGGCTCCGGCCAGATGCAGCTGCCGTTCGTGCTCCAGTCCGCCGAGGTGATGAAGACCGCGGTGGCCTACCTGGAGCCGCACATGGAGAAGACCGACGACGAGGGCAAGGGCACCATCGTGCTGGCCACCGTCCGCGGCGACGTCCACGACATCGGCAAGAACCTCGTCGACATCATCCTGTCCAACAACGGCTACACCGTCGTCAACCTCGGCATCAAACAGCCCGTCTCCGCGATCCTGGACGCCGCCGCCGAACACAAGGCCGACGTCATCGGCATGTCCGGACTCCTCGTCAAATCCACCGTGATCATGAAGGAGAACCTCGAGGAGCTCAACCAGCGCGGCCTGGCCGCCGACTACCCCGTCATCCTCGGCGGCGCCGCCCTCACCCGCGCCTACGTCGAACAGGACCTCCACGAGATCTACGACGGCGAAGTCCGCTACGCCCGCGACGCCTTCGAAGGCCTGCGGCTGATGGACGCCCTCATCGGCATCAAGCGGGGCGTGCCCGGCGCCAAGCTGCCCGAACTGCGCCAGCGCCGTGTCAAGGCCGCCACCGTCGAGATCGAGGAGCGGCCCGAGGAAGGACACGTCCGTTCCGACGTCGCCACCGACAACCCCGTCCCCGAACCGCCCTTCTGGGGCACCCGGGTCGTCAAGGGCATCCAGCTCAAGGAGTACGCCTCCTGGCTCGACGAGGGCGCCCTCTTCAAGGGCCAGTGGGGACTGAAGCAGGCCCGCACCGGCGAGGGCCCGACCTACGAGGAACTGGTCGAGACCGAGGGCCGCCCCCGCCTGCGCGGCCTGCTGGACAGGCTCCAGACGGAGAACCTGCTGGAGGCGGCCGTCGTCTACGGCTACTTCCCCTGCGTCTCCAAGGACGACGACCTGATCGTCCTCGACGAGGCGGGCAACGAGCGCACCCGCTTCACCTTCCCCCGCCAGCGCCGCGGCCGGCGCCTGTGCCTGGCCGACTTCTTCCGCCCGGAGGAGTCCGGCGAGAGGGACGTCGTCGGCTTCCAGGTCGTCACCGTCGGCTCCCGCATCGGCGAGGAGACCGCCCGGATGTTCCAGGCCAACGCCTACCGCGACTACCTCGAACTGCACGGCCTGTCCGTCCAGCTCGCCGAGGCCCTCGCCGAGTACTGGCACGCCCGCGTCCGCGCCGAGCTCGGCTTCGCGGGGGAGGACCCGGCCGCGATGGAGGACATGTTCGCCCTGAAGTACCGGGGCGCCCGCTTCTCCCTCGGCTACGGCGCCTGCCCCGACCTGGAGGACCGCGCCAAGATCGCCGGCCTGCTCCGGCCCGAGCGCATCGGCGTCCACCTGTCCGAGGAGTTCCAGCTCCACCCCGAACAGTCCACCGACGCCATCGTGATCCACCACCCGGAGGCCAAGTACTTCAACGCCCGCTGAGGCCCACGGACCCCTGCCACGGGGCTCTCCAGCGTCCCACCAGGCGTTCCGGCACCGCACGACGTACACTGGTCGGTCCACTGCAGGCCGGTTCCCCCCGAGGGAACCGGCCTGATCGCCCCTCAAGGAGGTATGTGGATGACCAGTACGGTCCCCGCGCTCGGAACCCGTACGGCCGAAGGCTCCGCCCTCCAGGCCGTGCTCCTGGACATGGACGGCACCCTGGTGGACACCGAGGGCTTCTGGTGGGACGTCGAGAAGGAGGTCTTCGCCTCCCTCGGCCACACCCTCGACGACTCCTGGCGCCACGTGGTGGTCGGCGGCCCCATGACCCGCAGCGCGGGCTTTCTCATCGAAGCCACCGGCGCCGACATCACGCTCGCCGAACTCAGCGTCCTGCTCAACGACGGCTTCGAGCAGCGCATCGGCCGGTCCCTGCCCCTCATGCCGGGCGCCGCCCGGCTGCTCGCCGAGCTCTCCGAGCACGAGATCCCGACCGCTCTCGTCTCCGCGTCGCACCGGCGCGTCATCGACCGCGTCCTGACCACGCTGGGCCGCGGACACTTCGCCCTCACCGTCGCCGGCGACGAGGTGCCCCGCACCAAGCCCCACCCCGACCCCTACCTGGCCGCCGCCGCCGGACTCGGCGTGGACCCGGCCCGCTGCGCCGTCGTCGAGGACACCGCGACCGGGGTCGCCGCAGCGGAGGCCGCCGGGTGCCATGTCGTCGCCGTTCCCTCCGTCGCCCCCATCACGCCGGCCGCCCGGCGCACCGTCGTCCGGTCGCTGGAAGAGGTCGACCTGACATTTCTGCGCGGTCTGATGACGGAAATGCGCTGACCGTTCACACAGCGTCGTTCACACGACGCACGGAGCCCACGGCGCGGCATTTCCGCAACGCCCGGCGGAAGAACGGAAGTCACTGCACCGAAGGATTTCCCGCCGGCGCGGACGGTCGAATTCCAACGTCCTCATACACACCCGTCCTGTGACGTTCACCACGCCGACGAGGGTCGACAGAGGGACAAGGCTGTGCAGGCACCGGCCGGGAGAACGTTGTCGGGGTGCCCTTGTGTCCCGATTGGTGAATCACTGCACTAAACCTTCCTCTGTCAGGTTTTCGGTGTGTCCGCGCCCGGTTCCGCTCAGTGATGAGGCCCCGGCTCCGGGGGCTGCGAGCACTCCTGCGGGCGCGGACTAATCTCGTCGCGAGAACCTCGGCCACTACCCCGTGATCGGCCCGCGACACCCCTGCATGCCGTATACACGGACCGACAGCTCTGGAGAAACTCGAGCATGAACCGCAAGACTTTGGTGCTGCCGGCCGTCGTCGGCCTGCTCGCGCCGGTACTCGCCGCCTGCGGCGGGTCCGACGGCGGCAGCGGCGGCGGGGACGCGATCGTCGTCGGCACCACGGACCGGTTCACCGCCTCGAAGGACGCCCCCGCGCCCCTCGACCCGGCGTACGCCTACGACGTCGGCTCCTGGAACATCCTGCGTCAGACCGTGCAGACGCTGATGACCCAGCCGCGCGGCGACGGCGAACCCGTCCCCGAGGCGGCGGAGCAATGCGGATTCACCGACACCGGCAACGAACGCTACGCCTGCACCCTGCGTGACGGCCTCAAGTTCGCCAACGGCGACCCGGTCACCGCGGCCGACGTGAAGTACTCGATCGAACGCGTCCTCTCCATCAAGGCCGACACCAGCGTGTTCTCGCTGCTGTCCACCATCGACACCGTGGAGACCAAGGGCGACCGCGAGGTCATCTTCCACCTCAACACCGCCGATGCCACCTTCCCGTTCAAGCTGTCGACCCCGGTCGCCGGAATCGTCGACCCGGACGACTACGAGAAGAACAGCCTGCGCAACGGCTTCGAGGTGGACGGCTCCGGCCCCTACACCATGAAGCCCGAGGTCAAGGACGGCGAACTGACCAAGGCCGTGTTCACCAAGAACCCCCACTACAAGGGGAGCCTCGAGGTGAACAACGACAAGGCCGAGATCGTGTCCTTCGCCGACTCCGAGACCATGGGCGCCGCGCTGGAGAAGGGCGACATCGACCTGATGTCCCGCGCGATGTCGCCCGAGCAGGTCCGGAAGCTCACCGAGGCCACGGACGGCGACGTCGACATCGTCGAGATGGCCGGCCTCGAGATCCGCTACCTGGGCTTCAACACCGATGCCCCGACCGTGAAGGACAAGGCCGTCCGCAAGGCGATGGCCCAGATCATCAACCGCAGCGAGCTCATCTCAGCGGTCTACGGCTCCCAGGCCGAGCCGCTGTACTCGATGGTTCCGGCCAGCATCACCGGCCACTCCAACTCGTTCTTCAACACATACGGCGAGCCGAGCGTGAGCAAGGCCAGGGCGCTGCTGGAGTCCGCGGACATCACCACGCCGGTGAAGCTGACCCTGCACTACACCACCGACCACTACGGTGCCGCCACCAAGCAGGAGTTCGAGCAGCTGCAGAAGCAGCTGAACGACAGCGGACTGTTCGAGGTCGACATCGAGGGCATCCCCTGGGAGGTCTTCCACTCGGCCCAGCTGAAGGGCGAGTACGACGTCTTCGGCATGGGCTGGTTCCCGGACTTCCCGGACGCCGACAACTTCCTGGCGCCGTTCCTCGACAAGGACAACTCCCTCAACTCGCCGTACGCGAAACCCGAGGTCATCAACACCCTGATCCCCCAGTCCCGGCGTGAGGCCGACCGCCTGTCCGCCGCCGACAGCCTGACCCGGATGCAGGACATCATCGCCGAGGACGTCCCGCTCATCCCCCTGTGGCAGGGCAAGCAGTACGTCGCCTTCCGCGACGACATCACCGGCACCGCCTACGCCCTCAACACCTCCTCCACGCTGCAGCTGTGGGAGCTGGCCCGCGGTGTGAGCGGCTGACGCACCCGGCCCCGCACGACCGAAGGGCGCCCTCTTCCCGGGAAGGAAGAGGGCGCCCTTCGACGTGCTGCGAGGACGGCTACTGCGCGCCGGGACGCACCAGCCCGCTCTCGTACGCGTACACCGCCGCCTGCACCCGGTCCCGCAGACCGAGCTTGGTCAGCACATGCCCGACGTGCGTCTTGACAGTGGTCTCGCTGACGAAGAGGTCGGCGGCGATCTCCGCGTTGGACAGGCCGCGCGCCACCAGCTTCAGCACCTCCACCTCACGGTCGGTCAGCGTGTGCAGGGTGTCCGGTACCGGTTCGTCACCGGAGGGCAGATGGGTGGCGTACTTGTCGAGCAGCCGCCGGGTGATGCTCGGCGCGAGCATCGCCTCGCCGGCCGCCACCACGCGGATCGCCTGCACCAGCTCACCCGCGGGGGCGTCTTTCAGCAGGAAGCCGCTGGCCCCCGCCTTCAACGCCTCCACCACGTACTCGTCGAGGTCGAAGGTGGTCAGCACCAGCACCTTGGCAGGACCGTCCCGCTCCGGTCCGGTGATCTGCCGGGTCGCCTCCACACCGTCCATCCGCGGCATGCGGATGTCCATCAGCACCACGTCGGGCTGCAACGCCCGCACCTGGTCCAGCGCCTGGAGGCCGTCCCCGGCCTCGCCGACGACCGCGAGGTCCTGCTCCGCCTCCAGAATCATCCGGAAGCCCGTGCGCAGCAGCGGCTGGTCGTCGACCAGTAGGACGCGGATGGCCACGTAAGTCTCCTTCGCTAGTCCGGCCCCATTCTGCCCTGCTCGCCCGCGCCGGAAGCGGCCGCCCTCACAGGCAGCGGATAGGGCGGGGGAGTACCGCCGAACTCCGGGCAGTGCGCCTGGTGGTCGCACCAGCCGCACAGCTTGCTGGGACGCGGCCGCCAGTCACCGGTCTCGGTCGCCAGCCGGATCGCCTCCCACAGCGCCAGCAGCTTGCGCTCGACCCGCTCCAGATCGGCGACGACCGGGTCGTACGTCAGCACATCACCGCTGCCGAGGTACACCAGCTGCAGCCGCCGCGGAACCACCTTCTTCAGCCGCCACACCACCAGCGCGTAGAACTTCATCTGGAACAACGCGTCCTCGGCGTACTGGGGCCGGGGCGCCTTGCCCGTCTTGTAGTCGACGATCCGCACCTCACCGGTGGGCGCCACGTCGACCCGGTCGATGATGCCGCGCAGCCGCAGCCCGGACTCCAGCTCGGCCTCGACGAAAAGCTCCCGCTCGGCCGGCTCCAGACGGCTCGGGTCCTCCAGCGTGAACCAGCGCTCGACCAGCCGCTCCGCGTCACCGAGCCAGCGCGCCAGCCGCTCACCCTCCGGATCGTCCGCGAAGAGCTCCTCCACCTCCGGCCGGCTCTCGCGCAGCCGCTCCCACTGCCCCGGCACCAAGGCCCTCGCCCGCGGCGGCGTGCGCTCGGCCGCCGGCACGTCGAAGAGCCGCTCGAGCACCGCGTGCACCAGGGTGCCCCTGGTCGCCGCCTCACTGGGCTTCTCCGGCAGACGGTCGATCACCCGGAACCGGTACAGCAGCGGGCACTGCATGAAGTCGCCGGCCCGCGAGGGAGAGAGCGAGGACGGAGCCGTCGCGACGGACACGGGCGGCGGCACGGGCCCCGCCGGAGCGGCGGCCACCGCTTCCTCCACCGTGCCCCCCAGGGCCGCCGCCGCTCTTGCCGGGGCAGGGCCGTCGGCGTCCCTCGCGGCATCCTCGATACTCGTCTCCATGCCCACAGACCTTACGGCCCGGCACCGACAGTGACCCAGTCGCGGCCATGACCCGTGCGACGGAGGGGAAGGCGCAGGGTGCCGGAGCGGAACAGGGCGCGCCGGCCGCATACCATCGACACGAGACCCTCCCGCCCGGCAGGCGCGGGAGACGCTTCGAACGAGGGGACACCGTGGACGTGAGCGGCGGGAGCGGGCAGCCGCGGTCCGGCAACGACGAATCGGCCGAGCCCCCCACGGGCTCCACGGCCCCGGCCGGCGACCCCGTACACCCCAAACCCGCCGCCGGCACCCCCGGACAGCGCCCCGGGACACCGGACGACACCCCCGGCGGGCAGCCACCGGCAGAAGGCGGGCACGCCGACGCCCCCCCGGAACCCGCCGCCGGCCGGCCCGGCGCCCCCCGAGCCGAGGCCCGCACCGGCGACGGCCCGGGACGGCCACCGCAGCGCCGCCCCGAGCCCGGCGGCGGACTGCTGATGGGGCGCCCGTTCGGCGTGCCCGTGTACGTCGCCCCCAGCTGGTTCCTCGTCGCCGCCCTCATCACCTGGGTGTTCGGCGGCCAGCTCGACCGGGTCCTGCCCGAGCTCGGCGCCACCCGCTACCTGGTCTCCCTCTTCTTCGCCGTCGCCTTCTACGCCTCCGTCCTCGTCCACGAGCTGGCCCACACCGTCGCCGCCCTCCGCTTCAAGCTCCCGGTCCGCCGCATCCAGCTGCAGTTCTTCGGCGGCGTCTCCGAGATCGAGAAGGAGGCCGAGACCCCCGGCCGCGAGTTCGTGCTCGCCTTCGTCGGCCCCCTGCTCTCCCTCGTCCTCGCCGGCGTCTTCTACCTCGCCCTGCTCCCCGTCGAACCGGGCACCGTCCCCGGCGTCCTCCTCGCCGGCCTGATGATCTCCAACCTCATCGTGGCCGCCTTCAACCTGCTGCCCGGCCTCCCCCTCGACGGCGGCCGGATGCTGCGCGCCGTCGTCTGGAAGATCACCGGCAAGCCCATGAGCGGCACGGTCGCCGCCGCCTGGGTCGGCCGCGCCCTCGCCGTCACCGTCCTGATCGGGCTGCCCTGGCTCACCCAGTCCGGGGCGCTCGGCTCCGGCACCGTCGACGACGTCGGCATGGACACCCTCATGGACGCCCTGCTCGCCGCCATCCTCGCCGCGATCATCTGGACCGGCGCCGGCAACAGCCTGCGCATGGCACGGCTGCGCGAGCACCTGCCCGAGCTGCGCGCCCGCACCCTCACCCGGCGCGCCGTCCCCGTCCCCGCCGACACCCCGCTCTCCGAAGCCCTGCGCCGCGCCAACGCCTCCGGAGCCCGCGCCCTGGTCGTCGTCGACGGCGACGGCGTCCCCGTCTCCCTGGTCCGCGAGGCCGCCATCGTCGGCGTACCCGAACACCGTCGCCCCTGGGTCCCCGTCAGCGGGCTCGCCCAGGACCTCACCGACGGCATGCGCGTCTCGGCCGAGCTGTCCGGTGAGGAACTCCTCGACGCGCTGCGGGCGACCCCGGCCACCGAGTACCTGGTGATCGAGGAGACCGGCGAGATCTACGGCGTCCTGTCCGCCGCCGACGTCGAGCGCGCCTTCGTCAAGGCCATGGCACGCCCCAGCTGACCCCGCCCCGCCGCTCCGCCCCGACCGCCGGTAAAGCACCCGGCGGGGAACCGGTAGGCTGGTCACATGTCCGAACCGACCGGTGCCGCCCGCCGCCGCGGGCCCTTCAAGGTCGGGGACCAGGTACAGCTGACCGACCCCAAGGGCCGCCACTACACGTTCACGCTCGAGGCCGGGAAGAACTTCCACACCCACAAGGGTTCCTTCCCCCACGACGAACTGATCGGTGCTCCCGAGGGCAGCGTTGTCCGCACCACCGGTAACGTCGCCTACCTCGCGCTGCGCCCCCTGCTCCCCGACTACGTCCTGTCCATGCCCCGCGGGGCCGCCGTCGTCTACCCGAAGGACGCGGGGCAGATCCTCGCCTTCGCCGACATCTTCCCCGGCGCGCGCGTCGTCGAGGCCGGCGTCGGCTCCGGCTCGCTCAGCAGCTTCCTCCTCCGCGCCATCGGCGACCAGGGAATGCTGCACTCCTACGAGCGCCGCGAGGACTTCGCCGACATCGCCCGGCAGAACGTGGAGCGCTACTTCGGCGGTCCCCACCCCGCCTGGCAGCTCACCGTCGGCGACCTCCAGGACAACCTGTCCGACACCGACGTCGACCGGGTCATCCTCGACATGCTCGCCCCCTGGGAGTGCCTCGAGGCCGTCTCCAAGGTACTCGTGCCCGGCGGCATCCTGTGCTGCTACGTCGCCACCACCACCCAGCTCGCGCGGACCGTCGAGTCCATCCGCGAGATCGGCTGCTTCAACGAGCCGACCTCCTGGGAGACGATGATCCGCAACTGGCACGTCGAGGGCCTCGCCGTCCGCCCGGACCACCGGATGATCGGCCACACCGGCTTCCTGCTCACCGCCCGCCGCCTCGCCGACGGCGTCGAGCCGCCCATGCGCCGCCGCCGCCCCGCCAAGGGCGCCTACGGCGAGGACTACGACGGCCCCAACGCCGGCGGAGGCTCCGGCCGCTGAACGGCTCCCTGCCACGACCAACGCACAGGCGCCGCGGTGGAGTTCCCCGACATGCCGGGAACTCCACCGCGGCGCCGTCGCGTTGACGCACCGGCCGAGAACACCGACAGGCCACCGGTATCAGCCACCGCACGAACCGCCACCAGGGCTCCGCGGAGGAAGACGGACCGGTACCCACCCCGCCGTTCCCCCGCACTGTGACGTGTGGCACGATGCTGGCCACCCCACCGGCACAGCCCTCACAGGAGACACTCCTCGTGCAGCACCCCGCCGTTCCGGACCTGTCGCACACGCACACCCGGCCCCTCCACTGGGTCGCCACGGCCACCGCCCTGGCCGCGGTCGTGGCCCTCTCCGCGGTCCTGCAGCCCGACGCCGCGACCGCGGCCCAGAGCGCCGGAGCCCGGACGAACACCGCCCCTGCACACACCCCGCCCCCCGACCCCGCCGCCGTCGCCTTCCCTCTCCGGTGCGGTCCGGTCGAGGCCGTGGTCAAGAAGAAGGCCTCCGGCGACCTCGACGGCGACGGCCGCCCCGAGACGGTGGCCGTCGTGCACTGCGACGCGCCCACCGGCACCCCGCCCGACGGCGTCTACGTCCTCACCCGGAACACCGACAACGGCGAACCCCGCGTCGTGGCCACCCTGGTGGACCCCGCGGAACGCCGGAACGTCACCGGCTTCTCGGTGCGCGGCGCGGCTGTCCATGCCACGCTCCTCGGCTACTCGTCGGCCGACGTGCCCAGTTGCTGCCCGGACGTCACCGACGACGTGAAATGGCAGTGGAAGAACGGCGCGTTCGTCCGCGACACGCCGTCCCAGGCGCAGACCGTATGAACGACAACGGTGACCGTGCCCGGTGCGATCCACCGGCCCCGGTCACCGTGCGTGGCGATTAAGTCACAGTTCGGTCACTCTGCGTCCGGGCCATAGACCTCGGTCCTGTCCGAAACGCGACGTACATGGATGCATTCGCCCGGGCACTCCCGCGCCGAGTCCACCACGTCCGTCAGAAGCGGCAACGGCACCGGCACCGTCGCACCCTTGGCCTGCAGGAGCTCGTCATCGGCGCCCTTGACGTAGGCCAGACCGTCGATGTCCAGCTCGAACACCTCGGGCGCGTACTGCGCACAGATGCCGTCACCGGTACACAGGTCCTGGTCGATCCAGACCTCCAGGGCCTCACCGTCGACTCCGGCCTCCTGCTGCACGCTCATCTTCTCCTGCCGTTTCCTGCGTCGATCCGGTCGGGAATCCGGCCAGCTCTGACGGGTGTTGAACGCTTCGACCCTACCTCTGCCTGGGTTCCATCCACGTTCGCTGGGTATTCCCCTGGCGTGAGGGAGAGCGCAAGGGTGAAGATCGGACACACCCCGACAGTCTTTGTGATCTAGGGGTTTCAATCGACACCCACCCAGGTAGGGTCTGGAAGCGTCCAGCTCCCCTTGGAGGAGGTGAGGACCGTGGCAGCCAACGACGACGACATGAACCGCGGCTTCCGCCCGGGACGCGGGTCCGAGGACCCGGCCGGGCAGGTGGCCTACCTTGAGCAGGAGATCGCCGTCCTGCGACGCAAGCTCGCCGACTCTCCGCGGCACACGAGAATTCTCGAAGAGCGGATCGTCGAGCTGCAGACCAACCTGGCCGGCGTGTCCGCCCAGAACGAACGACTCGCCAGCACACTCCGCGAGGCCCGCGACCAGATCGTGGCCCTCAAGGAAGAGGTCGACCGGCTGGCCCAGCCACCGGCCGGCTTCGGCGTCTTCCTGCAGGCCAACGAGGACGGCACCGCCGACATCTTCACCGGCGGCCGCAAACTCCGGGTGAACGTCAGCCCGAGCGTCGAGCTCGACGAGCTCCGGCGCGGCCAGGAAGTGATGCTCAACGAAGCGCTCAACGTGGTCGAGGCCATGGAGTTCGAGAGCATCGGCGACATCGTCACCCTCAAGGAGATCCTCGAGGACGGTGAGCGCGCCCTCGTGCTCGGCCACACCGACGAGGAGCGCGTGGTCCGGCTCGCCGAGCCGCTGCGGGGCGTCACCATCCGCGCCGGCGACGCCCTCCTGCTCGAGCCCCGCTCCGGCTACGTCTACGAGGTCGTCCCCAAGAGCGAGGTCGAGGAACTCGTCCTCGAAGAGGTCCCCGACATCGGCTACGAGCAGATCGGCGGCCTCGGCGGACAGATCGAGGCCATCCGCGACGCGGTCGAGCTCCCCTATCTCTACCCCGACCTGTTCAAGGAGCACGAGCTGCGGCCGCCCAAGGGCGTCCTGCTCTACGGGCCCCCCGGATGCGGCAAGACGCTCATCGCCAAGGCGGTCGCCAACTCGCTGGCCAAGAAGGTCGCCGAAGTGACCGGCCAGGCCGCCGGCAAGAGCTTCTTCCTCAACATCAAGGGTCCCGAGCTCCTCAACAAGTACGTCGGCGAGACCGAGCGGCAGATCCGCCTGGTCTTCCAGCGGGCCCGGGAGAAGGCCAGCGAGGGCACCCCCGTCATCGTCTTCTTCGACGAGATGGAGTCCCTCTTCCGCACCCGCGGCTCCGGCGTCAGCTCGGACGTGGAGAACACCATCGTCCCGCAGCTCCTCGCCGAGATCGACGGCGTGGAAGGCCTGCAGAACGTGGTCGTGATCGGCGCCTCCAACCGCGAGGACATGATCGACCCCGCCATCCTGCGGCCCGGCCGGCTCGACGTGAAGATCAAGATCGAGCGTCCGGACGCCGAAGCGGCCAAGGACATCTTCGGCAAGTACCTCACCGAGCGCCTCCCGCTCCACGAGGACGACCTCCGCGAGCACGACAAGGACAAGGCGGCCACCGTCCAGAGCATGATCCAGACGGCGGTGGAACACATGTACGCCGAATCCGAGGAGAACCGCTTCCTGGAAGTCACCTACGCCAACGGCGACAAGGAAGTCCTCTACTTCAAGGACTTCAATTCCGGCGCCATGATCGAGAACATCGTCGGACGCGCCAAGAAGATGGCCATCAAGGACTTCCTCGAGAAGAACCAGAAAGGCCTCCGCGTCTCCCACCTCCTCCAGGCATGCGTGGACGAGTTCAAGGAGAACGAGGACCTGCCCAACACCACCAACCCGGACGACTGGGCCCGCATCTCCGGAAAGAAGGGCGAGCGGATCGTCTACATCCGCACACTCGTCACCGGAAAACAGGGCGCGGACACCGGACGCTCCATCGACACGGTGGCGAACACCGGTCAGTACCTGTAAAAAACAGGGCGGCTGCGGGTGCCCTTCGGCGGGTACCCGCAGCCGACTGTTTTCCGGGGCCACGGCTGGAGCAAGGCAATGACGCAAATGATCTCCCCAGCGGCGCAAAGGCGTTCTAGGCTCTTCCGTACCGCCGAGTCGCGCAGTGCGGGGACGGGCACCGCACACGCACCGGAGCGCCACGTGAGCGGCGCCCACGACCGAGGGCGCCGCCGGGCAAGGAGGGCCGCATGACCGTACGGCGAGTAATGGGCATCGAGACGGAGTACGGGATCTCCGTCCCCGGTCACCCCAACGCCAATGCCATGCTCACCTCGTCCCAGATCGTCAACGCCTACGCGGCGGCGATGCACCGGGCCCGCCGGGCCCGCTGGGACTTCGAGGAGGAGAATCCGCTGCGGGACGCGCGAGGCTTCGACCTCGCCCGCGAGGCAGCCGACTCCAGCCAGCTCACCGACGAGGACATCGGCCTGGCCAACGTCATCCTCACCAACGGAGCACGGCTCTACGTCGACCACGCCCACCCCGAGTACAGCTCCCCCGAGGTCACCAACCCGCGGGACGCCGTCCTGTGGGACAAGGCCGGCGAACGCATCATGGCCGAGGCCGCCGAGCGGGCCGCACAGCTCCCCGGCGCCCAGCCGATCCACCTCTACAAGAACAACACCGACAACAAGGGCGCCTCCTACGGCACGCACGAGAACTACCTGATGAAGCGGGAGACCGCCTTCTCGGACATCGTGCGCCACCTGACGCCCTTCTTCGTCTCCCGCCAGGTCGTCACCGGCGCCGGCCGCGTCGGCATCGGCCAGGACGGACACGAACACGGCTTCCAGCTCAGCCAGCGCGCCGACTACTTCGAGGTCGAGGTCGGCCTGGAGACGACGCTCAAGCGGCCCATCATCAACACACGCGACGAACCGCACGCGGACGCCGAGAAGTGGCGCCGACTGCACGTGATCATCGGCGACGCGAACCTGTCGGAGATCTCGACCTACCTGAAGCTGGGCACCACCGCCCTGGTCCTGTCGATGATCGAGGACGGCTTCATCGCCGTCGACCTCGCCGTCGACCAGCCCGTGCGCACCCTCCACCAGGTCTCGCACGACCCGACCCTGAAGCACCTGGTCACGCTGCGCAGCGGCCGGTCACTGACCGCGGTGCAGCTCCAGATGGAGTACTACGAGCTGGCCCGCAAGTACGTCGAGGAGCGGTACGGAGCGGACGCCGACGAGCAGACCAAGGACGTCCTGACCCGCTGGGAGGACACCCTCAACCGGCTCGAGAACGATCCGATGAGCCTCGCCGGCGAGCTGGACTGGGTCGCCAAGCGGGAGCTCATGGAGGGCTACCGGCGCAGGGACGACCTGGACTGGGACGCCGCCCGGCTGCACCTCGTCGACCTCCAGTACGCCGACGTACGGCCCGACAAGGGTCTGTACAACCGGCTGGTGGACCGCGGCCGCATCAAGCGGCTGCTGGACGAGACGGAGGTGGAGCGGGCCCGTACGAAGCCCCCGGAGGACACTCGGGCGTACTTCCGCGGGCGCTGCCTGGAGCAGTACGCGGACGACGTCGCGGCGGCCTCCTGGGACTCGGTCATCTTCGACCTCCCGGGCCGGGACTCGCTGCAGCGGGTGCCGACCCTGGAACCGCTGCGCGGGACGCGTCACCACGTCAAGGAGCTCCTGGACCGCTGCCGCACCGCGGACGACCTGGTCAGGGTCCTGTCCGGCGGATGACGGCGCGGAGCGGGTACACGGAGAGGACCGCCGGACGGGGTGAAAGCCACCTGGTCCGGGAACCATCGAGATGGCCCCCGCACGTTGGAGAAAGTGCGGGGCCGATGTCGGACCCGGCTTGTAGGGTCTGATCTTGACCGAGCAACTGTGTCGGGCGAACCGAGCGGGGTGAGGGTTATGGCGACCAAGGACACCGGCGGCGGCCAGCAGAAGGCCACGCGTTCCACCGAGGAGGTCGAGGAGCAGGCGCAGGACGCGCAGGCATCCGAGGACCTCAAGGAGCGCCAGGAGAAGCTGAGCGACGACGTGGACTCCGTCCTGGACGAGATCGACGACGTCTTGGAAGAAAATGCCGAGGACTTCGTGCGCTCCTTCGTTCAGAAGGGTGGAGAGTGACTTCACCTCTGTTTCGAAGGTTGCGGCGGGGGAGTTGGGATTGTCTGACGAAAACGTGAAGCGCTGCTCGCGGTGTAAGCAGTCCAAACCGCGAGCAGCCTTCGCGAGTAACAAGGCGATGAAAGACCGCCTTCAGGCGTACTGCCGGGAGTGCTCTGCGGCGTACTACCGGCAGCGTCAGGATGCCTGCGGCAGGAAGCCCCGCCCAAGGGTGGCAGCACCTGAAGGGCACAAGTACTGCCAGCGCTGCGAGGAGATCAAGCCGCACTCCGAGTGGGATCGAAACAGGACGGCTTCCGACGGCCTGTCGACAGCCTGCAAGGCGTGCCGGGCAATCGAAGGGCGGGCCCGTCACCTAAAGCGTCAGTACGGCCTTACCGAAGCCGAGCGGGACGCGATGGTCGCCTCTCAGATGGGGCTCTGCGTGATCTGCTTGAGGGCTCCGGCCGTACACGTGGATCACTGTCACAAGACGGGTAAGGTCCGTGGCGTACTGTGCTTCAACTGCAATTCGGCCATCGGCAAGTTGGGAGACGATCCCGACGCTGTTCGTCGGGCTGCCGCCTACCTGGAGGGAACTTCGTGGAAGCCAACACTCGTAGCACCGGGCGTCTACCAGCTGCCTTCCTGACGCCTGGGTCCTCTTCGTTCATGGACTTCCTGGGAGAGCACCAGCCCGAGCTGCTCCCGGGCAACCGGCAGCTGCCGCCGGTGCAGGGTGTGGTCGAGGCGCCGCACGGCACCACGATCGTGGCCGTGACGTTCCCGGGCGGTGTCGTGCTCGCCGGTGACCGGCGGGCCACCATGGGCAACATGATCGCGCAGCGCGACATCGAGAAGGTCTTCCCTGCGGACGAGTACTCGGCGGTGGGCATCGCCGGTACGGCGGGGCTGGCCGTGGAGATGGTGAAGCTGTTCCAGCTGGAGCTGGAGCACTTCGAGAAGGTCGAGGGCGCGCAGCTGTCCCTGGAGGGCAAGGCGAACCGCCTGTCGACGATGATCCGCTCGAATCTGGGCATGGCGATGCAGGGGCTGGCCGTGGTGCCGCTGTTCGCCGGGTACGACGTGGACCGCGGCACGGGGCGCATCTTCTCGTACGACGTGACGGGCGGGCGTTCCGAGGAGCGGCACTTCGCGGCCACGGGGTCCGGGTCGATCTTCGCGCGCGGCGCGATGAAGAAGCTGTTCCGTGAGGATCTGTCCGAGGAAGAGGCCACGACGCTCGTGGTCCAGGCGCTGTACGACGCGGCGGACGACGACTCGGCGACCGGTGGTCCCGACGTCGCGCGCCGGATCTATCCGATCATCACTGTGATCACCGAGGACGGTTTCCGCCGGCTGACCGAGGACGAGAGTTCGCGGCTGGCCCGTTCGGTTCTGGACCGGCGGCTCGAGCAGCCCGACGGTCCGCGGGCCGGGCTGCTGTAGCGGGTGCGTTCGTGTTGTCAGGTGGTCCAGTGACTTCGACAGAAAGGGACGGATAACCGGTGTCGACGCCGTTCTATGTCTCACCCCAGCAGGCGATGGCCGACCGGGCGGAGTACGCCCGCAAGGGCATCGCGCGTGGTCGCAGCCTGGTTGTGCTGCAGTACGCCGACGGCATCGTGTTCGTCGGCGAGAACCCGTCCCGTGCGCTGCACAAGTTCAGCGAGATCTACGACCGGATCGGCTTCGCGGCGGCCGGTAAGTACAACGAGTACGAGAACCTGCGCATCGGCGGTGTGCGCTATGCCGATCTGCGTGGTTACACGTACGACCGGGCCGATGTGACGGCCCGGGGGCTCGCCAACGTCTACGCCCAGACGCTGGGCACGATCTTCTCGAGCTCGGCGGAGAAGCCGTACGAGGTGGAGCTGGTCGTCGCCGAGGTCGGGGACAGTCCCGAGGGCGACCAGATCTACCGGCTGCCGCACGACGGCTCGATCGTGGACGAGCACGGCTCGGTCGCGGTCGGCGGCAACGCGGAGCAGATCAGTGGCTACCTGGACCAGCGGCACCGGGACGGGATGACGCTGGCCGAGGCGCTGAAGCTGGCCGTGCAGGCGCTGTCCCGCGACACGAACGGCAGCGAGCGGGAGATTCCCGCGGAGCGGCTGGAGGTCGCGGTGCTGGACCGTACGCGGCCGCAGAAGCGGAAGTTCAAGCGGATCGTGGGCGGTCAGCTGTCGCGGCTCCTGGACGCGGGAGCGGGCGGTGCCGCGTCCGCGGTCATGTCCGAGGAGGAGGACGGGGCGGAGGAGTAGTCCGCGCCGCACTTCGCCGTCGGCCGCCGTGGGACACCTGCGGCGGCCGACGCATGTGCGCCGAGGGTTCCCCGGCCGAACGGGAGCCGGGGGCGGGGAGGCACCCCGTGGTGCCGGGCGCGTGCCCGCGCCGCTCACCGCGGTGGCGCCGTGGAGCCCCGTACGACCAGGTTCACCGGGATGTCGCCGGCCTCGGGCGGCCGGCCCTCCAGGACCGCCAGCAGCGCCCGCATCCCGCGTTCGCCGAAGAGCTCCGCGTCCAGGCGGACCGTCGTCAGTTCGGGATCGATGGCGGTGGCCAGGCCGAGGTCGTCCAGGCCGGTGACGGAGAGGTCGTCGGGAATGCGGAGTCCCAGACGCCGGGCCGCCTTGTACGCGCCGGCCGCCAGCTTGTCGTCGTCGCAGACCAGAGCCGTGGGGCGGGTGCCGGGGGCGGCCAGTGCGGCCTCCGTCGCCGTCAGGGCGTCCTCGATCGAGATGGCGGCTCTGGCGGTGCGCAGTGTGGTGCCGGGGACGGCGGCCAGCCGCGCCGTGAGTTCCCGCGCGCGGACCTGGAAGGTCCAGGACGGGACGTCCGCCGCCAGGTGGAGGAAGCGGCGGTGTCCCAGGGACAGCAGGTGCTCCGTGATCTGGCGGATGGCGTCGGCGATGTCGAGGTTGACCGTGGCCGCTCCCAGGCTGCCCTCCGGGTCGCTGTCGAGCATGACCAGGGGGAGCAGGTCGCCCCGGAGGGCGGTGAGCGCGTCCGCCGCCATGGAGGAGGCGATGATCCCGTCCAGGGCCGCCTGGGCGGAGGCGAAGGGGTCGCGGGCCGGGCCGACGCCCTGGGGGGACGGGTAGAGGACCACCCCGAAGCCGTGTTCGGCGGCGACGCGAGCGGCGCCGGTGTAGACGCCGGCGAAGAACTCGGTGGTCAGCGCGGGGACGACCAGCAGGACCGTGCGGGTGCGGCCCAGGCGGAGGTTGCGGGCGGCGAGGTTGGGGCGGTAGCCGAGCGCGTGGGCGGCCTCGCGGACGCGCCGGGCGGTGGGCTCGGAGACACGGCCGCGCCACTTGTCGCCGAGGACCAGGGAGACCGCGGCCTGGGAGACGCCGGCGGCCTGGGCGACGTCCCGGCTGGTGGGGCGGGTGCTGCCTCGTGCCACCGTTGGCCTGCGCTTTCGTCTGGACTCGTGGACAGGCGACATGGTACGTATGGCGCGGCTAGTTATACGTAAAACCTTGTCCGTCGTTCCGAGAAGGGGGTGGGTCGTGGTCGCCGGTTACCTGGACATTCTCCGGGCGCGGCACGCCGTGCGGCTGCTCGTCGGCACGCTCGTGGGGCGGTTGCCGAACGCCACCGCGGCGATCGCGATCGTGCTGTTCGTGCGGGCCGAGGGCGGTTCGTACAGCCTCGCGGGTGCGCTGGCCGCGGTGTACGGGGTCGCCAACGCCGTGGGGCAGCCCGTGCTGGGCCGGCTCGTCGATCTGCGCGGGCAGCCCCGGGTGCAGTTGCCGGCCGCGGTGCTGTCGGGACTGGCCATGGCGGTCTTCGCGTTCGCCGGGACGGAGCCGGTGGCGCTCGCGTACGCGGCCGTGGCCGCTTCGGGGCTGTTCACGCCTCCGCTGGAGGGCGGGCTGCGGGCGCTGTGGCCGAGCGTGCTCCGCGAGAAGGAGCAGGTGCACGCGGCGTACGCCATGGACGCCGTGGCGCAGGAGGTGATGTTCACCGTCGGGCCGCTGCTCGTGACGGTGTGCGTGTCGCTGTGGTCGCCGCTGGCCGCTCTGCTGGTGCTGAACGGGCTGGGGGTGCTGGGCGCGCTGTCCGTCGTCGTGTCGCCGCCCTCGCGCGCGTGGCGGTCGGCTCCGCGCGAGGCGCACTGGCTGGGCGCGCTGCGTTCGTCCGGACTGCTGGTGCTGCTGGGGGCGTTTCTGTTCGTCGGGATGGCGCTCGGGTCCATCACCGTGGCGTCCGTGTCGTACGCGGACGGCCACGGCGGCGACGCGGTCTACGGGTGGCTGATGGCCGCCCTGGGCTTCGGTGCGCTGGTCGGCGGGGCCGTGTACGGGGCCCGGCAGTGGTCCGGTGACCCCGCGCGGCGACTGCGGTTCCTGGTGGCGCTTCTGGCGGTGTGTTACCTGCCGTTGATGCTGATGCCGGGGGCGTTCGCCATGGTGCTGCTGACCGCGGTCGCGGGGGTGTTCCTGGCGCCGTGCATCGCCTGCGCGTTCGTGCTGGTCGACCTGCACGCGCCGCGGGGCACGGTGACGGAGGCCTTCTCGTGGCTGGTGACGACGTTCACCGTGGGCGCCTCGGTGGGGACGGGGCTCGCCGGGCCGGTCGTCGAGCACGGCGGGGCGCTGTGGGGGTTCGCGCTGCCCGGGGCGGCAGGGGCCGTGTCGCTGCTCGTGCTGGCGTGCACGGGAGGGGTCCTCGCAGCTCCCGCCCGGACGGCGGTGGTCGCGGCTTCATCGGAAAATGATCCGAACCGTGCTGTCGAACCCCGTTTCAGTTCGGGTCATCAGGCGTAATGTTCAGTCATGGACCGCCGCATTTTCGGGCTGGAGAACGAGTACGGCGTCACGTGCACGTTCAGGGGACAGCGCCGCCTGTCGCCTGACGAGGTGGCGCGGTACCTCTTCCGCCGTGTCGTGTCATGGGGCCGCAGCAGCAATGTCTTTCTGCGCAACGGGGCCCGCCTCTATCTCGACGTGGGATCACATCCGGAATACGCCACACCCGAATGTGACAACGTGATCGAACTCGTCACCCACGACAAGGCGGGCGAGCGCATTCTCGAAGGACTCCTGGTGGACGCCGAACGACGCCTGCACGAGGAGGGAATCGCGGGCGACGTCTACCTCTTCAAGAACAACACCGACTCCGCCGGCAACTCCTACGGCTGCCACGAGAATTACCTCGTGGCCCGGCACGGGGAGTTCTCGCGGCTCGCGGACATCCTCATTCCGTTCCTGGTGACCAGACAGCTGCTGTGCGGCGCGGGCAAGGTGCTGCAGACGCCGCGCGGTGCCGTGTACTGCGTCAGCCAGCGTGCCGAGCACATCTGGGAGGGGGTCTCCTCGGCGACCACGCGTTCGCGGCCGATCATCAACACCCGCGACGAGCCGCACGCCGACGCCGAGCGGTACCGGCGCCTGCACGTCATCGTGGGCGACTCCAACATGTCCGAGACGACCATGCTGCTCAAGGTCGGCGCCACCGACCTGGTGCTGCGCATGATCGAGGCGGGCACGGTGATGCGTGACCTCACCCTGGAGAACCCGATCCGGGCGATCCGCGAGGTCAGCCACGACATCACCGGGCGGCGCAAGGTGCGTCTGGCCAGCGGCCGGGAGGCGTCCGCGCTGGAGGTGCAGCGGGAGTACTACGAGAAGGCCGTGGACTTCTGCGAGCGCCGCGGTATCCGCACCGGCACCGTCGAGCGGGTGCTGGAGCTGTGGGGCCGCACGCTGGACGCGATCGAGGCCGAGGACCTGGACCGTATCGGCACCGAGATCGACTGGGTCATGAAGTACAAGCTCCTGGAGCGGTACCGGGCCAAGCACAACATGACCATGTCGCACCCGCGGGTCGCGCAGATAGACCTCGCCTACCACGACATCCACCGCCGTCGTGGTCTGTACTACCTGCTCGAGAAGAAGGGCCAGGCCGCCCGGGTCGCCAACGATCTGAAGATCTTCGAGGGCAAGTCCGTCCCGCCGCAGACCACTCGGGCCCGGCTGCGCGGCGACTTCATCCGGCGGGCCCAGGAACAGCGCCGGGACTTCACCGTCGACTGGGTCCACCTCAAGCTCAACGACCAGGCCCAGCGCACGGTGTTGTGCAAGGACCCGTTCCGTTCGGTGGACGACCGGGTGGAGAAGCTGATCGCCGGGATGTGACCCGGGCGAGGTGAGAAGCGCTCCGTCCCGGCGGGCCGGAACGCAACACGGGCACCGTACGTTATCCGTACGGTGCCCTTCTCACGCCGTAGAGTTGCGCGCACGCCAGCAAGCAAGACCGACCGACACCGATTACGAGGCCCCCACCGTGCGCCGACGCTCCCTCCTCCTCACCGTTCCCGCCGGACTGGTCACGCTCGCCGCATGCGGTGACGAGGACTCCGGCGCGAGCAAGGCCAGTGACAGCGCGACGCCCCAGGCGTCGGACGCGTCCGCGGCGCCGGCTCCGAAGATCGTCGACGGGCCGCTGCCGGCGATCACGGCGGGCACGGAGTTCGGGCAGAAGCCGACGGTGGCCAAGGGCGGTGGTGAGCCGTCCAAGGACCTCGCGGTGAAGACGGTCGTGGCCGGCGGCGGTAAGGCGATCGCCGAGAACGACTTCCTCGCGGCGGACTACCTGGGCCAGGTCTGGGACACCGCGAAGGTCTTCGACAACTCCTACGACCGCAAGACCCCGATCGTCATCCAGCTGGCGCAGGGCAGCATCATCGACGGCTGGCGGTACGCGCTCACGGGCAAGAAGACCGGCAGCCGCGTCGAGTTCTCCGTCCCGCCCACGTGGGGCTACGGCGAGCAGGGCAACGAGCAGGGCGGCATCAAGGGCACCGACACCCTGGTGTTCGTCGTCGACGTGAAGGACACCTTCAACGCCCGGAGTTCCGCCAAGGGCAAGGAGGTCCCGCAGAACGACGCGGCGCTGCCCAAGGTCGGCACCAACACCGACGGTTCCGCCCCCTCCATCGACGTGCCCGACGCCGACGCGCCGAAGAAGCTCGTCGCGAACTACGTCATCGAGGGCGACGGCCCCGAGGTCGGCGCGCAGAACACCGTGCTCGTCCAGTACAAGGGCGTGCTGTGGAAGGGCGGCAAGGAGTTCGATTCGACGTACGGCAGGAAGCAGCTGACGTCGTTCTCGCTGCAGCAGGTCGTCAAGGGCTGGGCGCAGGGCCTGACCGGCAAGAAGGTCGGCAGCCGCGTCCTGATCGTCATCCCGCCGGACCTGGGGTACGGCGACAATCCGCCGCAGGACAGCGGCATCGAGAAGGACTCCACGCTGATCTTCTCGGTCGACATCCTCGCGAAGATGTGACCGGCGGGGATGTAAGACTGGGACGTTGCCTTTCCGCAGACAAGCAGGAGCTAGAACGTGAGCATCGACAAGCCCGAGATCGACTTCCCGGGCGGCGAGCCCCCGGCGGACCTCGAGATCAAGGACATCTGGGAGGGCGACGGCCCGGTCGCCGAGGCCGGCCAGACCGTGACCGTCCACTACGTGGGCGTGGCCTTCAGCACGGGTGAGGAGTTCGACGCCAGCTGGAACCGCGGCACGCCGTTCCGCTTCCCGCTCGGCGGCGGCCGGGTCATCAAGGGCTGGGACCAGGGCGTGCAGGGCATGAAGGTCGGCGGCCGCCGCCAGCTGACCATCCCCGCTCACCTCGCCTACGGCAACCAGAGCCCGACCCCGGCGATCCAGCCCGGCGAGACGCTGATCTTCGTGGTCGACCTCCTCGGAGTCTGACCGGAACCCGATCACGGTCCGGTCGCGCTCCGGCCGGAGCGGCGCCGGAGCCGGTCGTCCAGGGTCCATGCCCGCCCGGGCATGGGCCCTCGGCTTTTGCCCCGCCGCCGCGGGGCGGTACGGTCGTGCGTCGTAAGCACCACAGGGAGAAGGGCGTCGATGGCCATTGCCAAGGCCGAGCGGCTGATGAACCTGGCGCTGTGTCTGCTCGGGACGCGCCGGCCCCTCAGCAAGCGCGAGCTGCGTGACTCCATCGAGGCCTACCTCGAGGCGGGATCCGACGACTCCTTCAACCGCATGTTCGAGCGTGACAAGGACGACCTGCGGGAGCTGGGCCTGGTCATCGAGACCGTCGAGGGCCTCGACGGCGAGATCGGCTACCTCGCCCGCCGCGACAGCAACCGGCTGCCGCCCATCACCCTCGACGCCGAGGAGGCCGCCGCGCTCGGACTGGCCGCCAAGGTCTGGCAGCAGGCCAGGCTCGCCGGCGCGGCCAGCGGTGCGCTGCAGAAGCTGCGGGCGGCCGGGCTGCCCGAGGACGTCGACCCGTACGAGGCGCACAGCGCGCTCGAGCCGCGCATCCCCGTGCACGAGGCCGCCTTCGAGCCGTTGATGCTGGCCTGCCGCGACCGCCGCCCGGTCCACTTCGAGTACCGCAAGGCCAACGCCGCGCAGCCCGAGCCGCGCCATGTCGAGCCGTGGGCCCTGGAGTGCTGGCGCGGCCACTGGTACCTGGCCGGGTTCGACCGTGACCGCGGAGCGGAGCGGGTGTTCCGGCTGTCGCGGATCACCGGCAAGGTGCGTTCGCGCGGGGCACGGTTCACCGCCCCCGTGCCCGACGTCGTCACCGTCCGTGAGACGGTGGCGAGCTGGGCGGGGGAGACGGCCGACCGCTCCGCGCTGATCCGGCTGCGCACGGGCGCGGGGTACCCCCTTCGGGCGAAGGCCACCGTCGTGCGGGAACTCGGGGACGGCTGGGACGAGTTGGAGATCCCGTACGGGCACGGCCTGGACGCCTGGCTGGTGGAGTTCGGTCCGGACGTGGTGGTGCTGGAGCCCGCGGAGCTGCGCGCGGACGTGGTGGACCGGCTGCGTGCCGTGGCCAAGGGCTGAAGGGGAGCGACAACACAGTGGCAGGCAAACCGGTCAGGCCCGTCAACGCCATCGACCAGACCCGGCGGATGCTGTCCCTGGTGACGTATCTGCGGGAGCGCCCCGGCGCCCGCGTCGAGGACGTCGCGCGCGCCTTCGGCATCACGGAGGAGGAGCTGGTCTCCGACCTGGACGTGCTGCCCATGTGCGGCACCAGCTTCCGCGGCGGTGACCTGCTCGACATCGACACCGACGGCGAGCGCATCTGGTGGCACAACCCGGCGGCCCTCGGCGCGGACGCGGCCGAGCCGCTGCGGCTCGCCGCCGACGAGGCCACGGCGCTGCTGGTCGCCGCCCGCGCGGTGGCGACCCTGCCCGGACTGCGCGAGAGCGACCGGCAGGCGCTGCTACGGGCCACCGCCAAGGTGGAGACCGCGGCCGGCGAGACGGCCGGCGCCAGTTCGCGGCTGTCCGTCACCTTCGAGTCCGAGGGCGGCGTCTTCGCCGACGTCGACCGGGCGATCTCCGAGCGCCGGCGCCTGTGGATCCGCTACTACTCCCCGGCCCGCGACGAACTCACCGAGCGCGAGATCGATCCCATCCGCCTGGTCAGCGTCGGGCACACCTATGTGGAGGCCTGGTGCCGCCGCTCCGAGGCCCGGCGCACCTTCCGGCTCGACCGGGTCGCCGAGATCCGCATCCTGGACGAGCCCGCCGCGCCGCCGGAGGTGGAGCTGCGGGACCTGTCCGAGGCGCTGGTGCAGCCGGCCGCCGAGGACCCCGAGGTCGTCGTCGAGGTCGGCCCGGGCGGACGCTGGGTCGCCGAGTACTACCCGCACGACAGCGCGCAGGAGCTGCCCGACGGCGGCCTGCGCATCACCCTGCGCACGCCCGACCCGGCCTCCCTGCGCCGCCTGGCGCTGCGGCTCGGCCGTGACGGCCGGATCGTCTCCCCGCCCGAACTCGCCGACAGCGCCCGCCGGGCGGCCCGCGAGGCGCTCGCGGCGTACGACGGTGTGGAGGCCGTCGCGGCACACGGTGCGACACCGGCCCAGGGCTCCCCGACGGGGCACACGGAGGACGGGCCGGACGACGGGCGGGAGCGGGGACTGTGAGCGAGCCGAGGGGATCCGCGGCGCCGGGCGTGACGGCGGCGTCCGCGTTCGCCGGCATGAGGCGTGTCCCCCCGGTCGTCTTCCGGGCCGGCTGCCCCGACTGCCGGGGCCGTTTCGAACTCGCCGCCGGCGCCCTGCGCCTGGCCATCGGCGCCACGAGCCGCACCACCTTCTACTCGTTCACCTGCCCCGAGTGCGGATCCGCCGTCCGCAAGCCCGCGGGGGAGCGGATCGTGGAACTGCTCATCGGCGGCGGAGTGCGGACCCTGCGGCTGCACTCCACGGTCTAGCGGCTGCCCCCGCGGTCCGGAGGACGGTGGTCGGAACCGGTCCGCGGAAGGGTCTACGCTCGACGTCATGTTCTGGCCGATGTTCGCGGTTGCCGTGGGTTTTCTGGGTCTCGTCGTGCTCGCGGTGTTCGCGGTACGGGTGTTCGTGGAGGCGCGGCGTCTGGGCCTGCAGGTGACGGACGCGGCGCACCGGATCAACCGGGCCGCCGCGGACCTGGAGCGGGCGGCACAGAGCGCCGCCCGCTCCGCGGACGCGCTGTGAGCCTCCTCACCGGTGCGCGCCGGAAACCGTGGCGCGGCCTGCTCGTTGCGACCGGCCCGAGGGGTTCCGGCGCGCCGCGTTCCCTGCGGTCTCGCCCTGTCATCCCGCAGGTCCCGGAAGGTACGCTGCTGATCGCGCTCCGGAAAACGAGGCCCGGACGCGGACGGGAGTACGCACAGGGATTGCCTCACGTTCACCCCTGAGCGTTACGATCGCTGCACAACACGGTCGGTCGGACACCTGTCCGACAGATCGGACAGCACCCACCCAGCCGCCTCGGTGAGAAGGTAAAGACTTATGGGAAGGCTCGGACCTACCGAGATCATTCTTATTCTCGTCGTCATCATCCTGTTGTTCGGCGCGAAGAAGCTCCCGGACATGGCACGCTCGCTCGGCAAGTCCGCGCGCATTCTCAAGTCCGAGGCGAAGGCGATGAAGGACGAGAACAAGTCCGCCGCCCCCGCCGATCCGCCGAACCCCGAGCAGGCCGCGACGCAGCGCACCATCCAGGCCGCCCCCGGTGACGTGACCAGTTCGCGCCCGGTCACCGAGCCGACGGACACGACCAAGCGCTGACGCAGGGCCGGTGGCGACCGGCCCATCGCACGAGATGAGGATGTGGGTTGCTCAAGTCTGCCCGCAAGAGAGAGAAGGATCCCGAGGGGCGGATGCCCCTCGTGGAGCACCTGCGTGAGCTGCGCAACCGGCTCGCGAAAGGCATGCTGGCGATCACGGTCGTCACCGTGGTGGCTGCTTTCTACAGCCAGCAGCTGATGACCTTCCTCATGGACCCCGTGCCTCGCTGTACCGACGGTCTGGGAGAGTCCACCGGAGGCGCCTGCGCCGTCATCGCCTACACCGACCTGCTGTCGCCCTTCACCACGACGGTGAAGGTGTGTCTGATGGCGGGCATCGTCATCTCCAGCCCGGTCTGGCTCTACCAGCTCTGGGCGTTCGTGGCGCCGGGCCTGCACCAGCACGAGCGGAAGTACACGTACTGGTTCGTGGCGGCGGCCGTGCCGCTCTTCCTGGGCGGTGGCTGGCTCGCGTACACGATCATGCCCATCAGCATGCGCGTGCTGCTGGGCATCACCCCGGACGGGTCGGCGAACATCCTGCCGATGGACAAGATCCTGGACTTCATCGTCCGGATGATCCTGATCTTCGGCGGAGCCTTCGAGCTTCCCCTGGTGCTGGTCATGCTCAATGCCGCCGGTGCCGTCACCGGGCGCCGGATGGCCGGCTGGTGGCGTGGCGTGGTGATGGGCGTCTTCGTCTTCGGTGCCGTGGCGACGCCCACCACCGACCCCGTCGGCATGATCGCGCTCGCCGGCCCGATCGTCGTCCTGTACTTCCTGGCCGTCGGCTTCGCCCTGCTCAACGACAGGCGCAGGCGCCGCGCCGATCCGGACGCCGGACTCGACGACGACGAGGCGTCGCCGCTCGACCTCACCCCGGAGCCGGTCGGCGAGGTCGAACCGGTGACGGCGGCCCGGGCACTGCCCCAGCAGGCGGACGGGGGAGCCGACGGCACCACCCCGACGGCCCGGTACAACGGCTACGACGACGTCACCTGAGCCGGGCGGTACGACAGAGGCGTGTGGGCAGGGGCCGGACGGACGACCGTCCGGCCCTTCGCACGTGCGGGCCCGGAACGCACGCGGTGTCGCGGGCGGGGACGGCGGTGCCAAGGGCCGGGTCGGATAAAGATCGTCCTGTTGTCGGTGGGGCCCGGTACGCTCGAAAGTACGATGACAGAGGATCTCTCACCGGCCGAGCGGTACGCGGCAGCACGCCGGCGCGCTGCCGAGCAGGCCACCGCGCTCGCCTCCTTCCGCGAGATGTACGACTTCGGCCTCGACCCCTTCCAGATCGAGGCCTGCCAGGCACTCGAGGCCGGCAAGGGCGTGCTGGTCGCCGCCCCCACCGGTTCCGGCAAGACGATCGTCGGCGAGTTCGCCGTCCACCTGGCCCTCCAGCAGGGCAAGAAGTGCTTCTACACGACACCCATCAAGGCTCTGTCGAACCAGAAGTACAGCGACCTGTGCCGCCGCTACGGCACGGACCGGGTCGGTCTGCTCACCGGTGACAACAGCGTGAACTCCGACGCCCCGGTGATCGTGATGACCACCGAGGTCCTGCGGAACATGCTGTACGCCGGCTCGCAGACCCTCCTCGGCCTCGGGTACGTGGTCATGGACGAGGTGCACTACCTCTCCGACCGCTTCCGCGGCGCCGTGTGGGAGGAGGTGATCATCCACCTCCCCGAGTCGGTGACCCTGGTGTCGCTGTCGGCGACCGTGTCGAACGCCGAGGAGTTCGGCGACTGGCTGGACACCGTGCGCGGCGACACCCAGGTGATCGTCTCCGAGCACCGTCCGGTGCCGCTGTTCCAGCACGTGCTGGCCGGGCGCCGCATGTACGACCTGTTCGAGGAGGGCGAGGGCCACAGGAAGGCCGTCAACCCCGACCTCATGCGGATGGCGCGCATGGAGGCGACCCGCCCCTCGTACCAGGACCGCCGCCGCGGACGGCACATGCGCGAGGCCGACCGGGAGCGCGAGCGCAGACAGCGCACCCGTATCTGGACACCGGGCCGGCCCGAGGTCATCGAGCGGCTCGACGCCGAGGGCCTGCTGCCCGCGATCACCTTCATCTTCAGCCGCGCCGCCTGCGAGTCCGCCGTCCAGCAGTGCCTGTACGCCGGACTGCGGCTCAACGACGACGCGGCGCGCGCGAAGGTGCGCGCCCTCGTGGAGGAGCGCACCGCCTCCATCCCCACCGAGGACCTGCACGTCCTCGGCTACTACGAGTGGCTGGAGGGCCTGGAGCGGGGCATCGCCGCCCACCACGCGGGCATGCTGCCGACGTTCAAGGAGGTCGTCGAGGAGCTCTTCGTGCGCGGCCTGGTCAAGGCCGTCTTCGCCACCGAGACCCTCGCCCTCGGCATCAACATGCCCGCCCGCTCGGTGGTGCTGGAGAAGCTGGTCAAGTGGAACGGCGAGCAGCACGCCGACATCACCCCCGGCGAGTACACCCAGCTCACCGGCCGGGCCGGGCGGCGCGGCATCGACGTCGAGGGCCACGCCGTGGTGCTGTGGCAGCGCGGCATGAGCCCCGAGCACCTCGCGGGCCTCGCCGGCACGCGCACCTATCCGCTGCGCTCCAGCTTCCGTCCGTCGTACAACATGGCGGTCAACCTGGTCGGGCAGTTCGGCCGGCACCGCTCGCGGGAGCTGCTGGAGACCTCGTTCGCGCAGTTCCAGGCGGACAAGTCGGTCGTCGGGATCTCCCGGCAGGTGCAGCGCAACGAGGAGGGGCTGGAGGGCTACAAGGCCTCCATGACCTGCCACCTCGGCGACTTCGAGGAGTACGCGCGGCTGCGCCGGGAGCTGAAGGACCGCGAGACCGAGCTGGCCCGGCAGGGCGTGGCCCAGCGGCGCGCCGAGGCCGCCGTGGCGCTGGAGAGGCTGAAGCCGGGTGACGTCATCCACGTGCCCGCGGGCAAGTACGCCGGTCTCGCCCTGGTGCTGGACCCGGGCCTGCCCGCCGGGCGCACCAACGGCCACCGCGGCTTCGAGCACCACGACGGGCCGCGCCCGCTGGTGCTGACCGCGGAGCGTCAGGTCAAGCGGCTGGCGTCGATGGACTTCCCGGTGCCCGTCGAGGCGCTGGAGCGGATGCGGATCCCGAAGTCCTTCAACCCGCGCTCCCCGCAGTCCCGCCGCGACCTCGCCTCCGCGCTGCGCACCAAGGCCGGGCACATCCCGCCGGAACGGGCTCGCAAGAAGCGGTCCCAGGCCGCCGACGACCGGGAGATCGCCCGGCTGCGCAAGGCCATCCGTGCCCACCCCTGCCACGGCTGCGACGACCGCGAGGACCACGCCCGGTGGGCCGAGCGCTACCACCGGCTGCTGCGCGACACCTCCCAGCTGGAGCGCCGGATCGAGGGACGGACGAACACCATCGCCCGCACCTTCGACCGCATCGTCGCGCTGCTGACGGAGATGGACTACCTGCGCGGCGACGAGGTCACCGAGCACGGCAAGCGGCTCGCCCGGCTCTACGGCGAGCTCGACCTGCTCGCGAGCGAATGCCTGCGGGAGGGCGTCTGGGAGGGGCTCGCGCCGGCCGAACTCGCCGCCTGCGTCTCGGCGTTGGTCTACGAGTCCCGGACGGCCGACGACGCGATGGCGCCGAAGCTGCCCTCGGGCAGGGCCAAGGCCGCCCTCGCCGAGACGGTGCGCATCTGGGGCCGGCTGGACGCTCTGGAGGAGGAGTTCCGGATCAGCCAGACCGAGGGCGTGGGCCAGCGCGAGCCCGACCTCGGCTTCGCCTGGGCGGCGCACGAGTGGGCGTCGGGCAAGGGCCTCGACGAGGTGCTGCGCGAGGCGGAGATGCCGGCCGGTGACTTCGTGCGCTGGTGCAAGCAGGTCATCGACGTCCTCGGCCAGATCGCCGCGGCCGCGCCCGGCGAGGGGTCGACGGTCCCGAAGAACGCGCGCAAGGCGGTCGACGGGCTGCTGCGCGGAGTGGTCGCCTACTCGTCCGTGGGCTGACCCGCGCGGCCTCTCCCGGCCCGGCAGGGCGCGGTACCCGCCCCGACAGGGGAAGGACCGCCCGCCCTGCCGGGCCTTCGCGCGTCCGGGCGCCGAAGCGTCACTTCCCTCGTCGTCGCGTGCCGTACCGGTGCTTCACCCGGCACGGTGCGTATTTTCGTATGCCCGTGCGGAGTCACACATCGTGTTCGAGTGGCTTCACGCTGTGTAAATGTGCCCGAGGGTACTCCGGTCACGGTGCCCGTTTCAGGTGCTTGCCGAATATGACATGGCGATGATCCGCTCGGGCTAGGCTCGCCCGCAGCGCACCGAGTTGAGGTGGATTCGCGCGCTTGTTCCCTATGCGCCGAAGGTCCCGGCAACTGCCAGGCATACCCCCAGCCGGCTTCCCCGTTCCCGTCGATCCGTGATGTCAGAGGGCCTACATGGTGAGTGTCGATTCCCCTCCAGGGCGCAGCGAACTTCCCTACGCGCGCACGCTGTTGCTCCCCGCGATACTGATGGCCGCGGCGACCGGGGCGGCCGTCGCCCTCGTGCCGGAAGCCGCCCGGCCCGCCGTCGTCTGGTGCGGTGCCGTCGCCACGCTCCTGGTGATCGCGACGGCGGGCGAAGCGGTACGCCGCGGCCGCGTCCTGCGGGCCGTGCGCGCCGAGCACGCCCGTCACAGCGCGTACCTGGAACGGCGGGTGGCCGGCCACCACGAGGAGATGGCCCGCATCGGCACCGAGATCCTCCCGGCGGCGCTGCACCACATGCGCAGCGGGAACACCCCCGCCGAGGTGATGAGGCACCTGCACGAGCTGGACCCGTCCTACGCCGACCTCGGCGAGCCCCAGCGCCACCTGATCCACAAGGTCTGCGCGATCATCGACCACCAGGACTCCATGCGCGAGTCCGCAGAGCGCTCCTTCGTCGACATCGCCCGCCGTGTCCAGGCGATCGTCCACCAGCAGAACAAGGAACTGCGCGAGATGGAGGAGGACCACGGCCGCAACCCCGAGGTCTTCGACGACCTCCTGCGCCTCGACCACGGCACCGCGCTGATCGGCCGCCTCGCCGACTCGATCTCCGTCATCGGCGGCGGCCGCCCCGGACGCCAGTGGCCCGCCCCGGTCGCCCTCTACAGCGTGCTGCGCGGAGCCATGTCCCGGATCCTGGAGTACCGCCGGATCAACCTGGCCTCCATCGCCAAGGTCAACATCAAGGGCACCGCGGTCGAGCCCGTCATCCACGCCGCGGCCGAACTCCTCGACAACGCCACCCGCTACTCGCCCCCCGGCTCCAAGGTGCACGTCACCGCGACCGAGGTGCAGAGCGGCGTGTGCATCGAGATCGAGGACGCCGGCGTCAGCCTCAGCGAGGAGTCCCGCGCCCGCATCGAGGGCCTGCTCGAGGACGCCAAACGCGGCACGGACGTGCAGGACCTCAGCCAGCACCCGCGCCTGGGCCTGTCCGTCGTCGGGCGGCTGTGCACCCAGTACGGCATGGACGTCTCGCTGCGCGCCTCCGCGTACGGCGGGGTCCGCGCCATCCTCATCGTGCCGAGCAAGATGATGACCACCGAGCCCGGCGTCGGCCTCGCCCACGGCATCGGCGCGGCCTCCATCCCCACCCCGGGCCCCGACGCCCTGCCCGGCCCCGAGCGCAAGCCCAAGAAGCGCCGCCCCACCAGCCCGCGCATCCCGGCCACGGTCTCGTTCGAGGACGACGTCCCCGAGGTCACCGAGTGGACGGCGGGCGGCCTCCCGCAGCGCCGCAGCCGGGTGAAGACGCCGCTCAGCCGGCGGCTCGCCGAACAGGCGGCCTGGGAGCGGGAGGAGGCCGAGCGGGAGGCCCGCCTGGCCGCCGAGCGGGCCCGCAACGGCGTCCCGGCCCCCGAGCCCGAGCCCGCGCCGGCCGACGTGACCCCGCCGGGGCAGTGGGTCGAGGCCTTCTGGGAGGGCCTCAAGCAGCATCCGGGCCTGACCCAGGCCCACCAGCAGTCCGGCAGCCGGCCGGCCGGCGCCCCGGCCGACGACGAGGGGAACCTCAAGTGATCGAGCAGCAAGGCAAGTTCGACTGGATGCTCAGGGACCTCTACGACGGTGTCCCGGGCATCGAGATGATCGTGGTGCTCTCCGCCGACGGTCTGCGCATCGCCCGCTACTCCGGCGACCCCGACGCCGCCGACCGGGTCGCCGCCGCCTGCGCCGGCCTGCAGAGCCTGGCGGGCGCCGTCGCCCAGGAGATCCCCACCAGCGACGGTGGGATGAAGATGGTCATCATCGAGATGAACGGCGGCTACTTCTACCTGATGGCCGCCGGCCCCAACGCCTACCTCGCCGTGCTCTCCGACGTCCGCTGCGAGCCCGGCCGGATGAGCCTCAGCATGGCCGACCTGGTCGCCCGCATCGGCCCCCACCTGACCAGTCCCGCGCGGCGCAACGGGCAGACCGTATGACTCCTCCGCAGCGCCAGAGGCGAACCCCCGGCCAGGAGCCGTCCGCGGCCTCCCCCTCGGCGGACCCGCCGCCCGGGGAAGGCGAACTCCGCAACCCCGAGCGGCTCTTCGTCATCGGCGGCGAGGGCGGCGGCGAGCGCGCCGACATCGACCTGGTCACGCTGATCGTGGCCCGCGCCGATCCGCCGGCGTCGGCCACGCCGGAACAGGCGGCCCTGCTGCGGCTGTGCGCCGCACCCCTGTCCGCGGCCGAGCTGTCGGCCTACCTGAGCCTGCCGTTCAGCGTGGTGACCGCGCTCCTCACCGACCTGCTGGCGGTGGAACTGGTGCAGGCCCGCGCGCCGGCCGTCCGCCGGAAGGTCGCCGACCGATCCCTTCTCGAAGCGGTGATGCATGGACTTCAAAAGCTCTGACACGATTCCCGGACCGCGCACGGAGGACCGGCTGCCGCACACGGCCGAGACCGCCGTGAAGATCGTCATCGTGGGCGGTTTCGGGGTCGGCAAGACCACCATGGTCGGCTCGGTCAGCGAGATCAGACCGCTGACCACGGAGGAGACGATGACCCAGGCGGGCATCGGCGTGGACGACAACTACGGCTCCCCCTCCAAGACCGCCACCACCGTCGCCATGGACTTCGGCCGCATCAGCATCACCGACCAGCTGGTGCTGTACCTGTTCGGCACTCCCGGCCAGGAACGCTTCTGGTTCCTGTGGAACGGCCTGTTCGAGGGTGCGCTCGGCGCGGTGGTGCTGGTCGACACCCGCCGCCTGGAGGTCAGCTTCGACGTCATGGGACGGCTGGAGGAACGCGGCGTCCCCTTCGTGGTCGCCGTCAACTCCTTCCCGGACGCGCCCCGTCACCCGGTCGCCGAGCTGCGCACCGCGCTCGACCTGCCCGAGGAGATCCCCATCCTCGACTGCGACGTGCGGCGCCGCGCCTCCAGCCGGGACGTCCTGATGACACTGATGCGCTTCCTGCACTCCCTCGCCGTGAAGGGCGTGCTCGTCTGACCCGCACGACCGCTCCCCCCTGCCGACCCACACCCCTGTTGCGGAGCCACACTGTGACGCCTGAACGCCCCGCCCCCGCCGAAGCGGGCGCCCCGCTGCTCGAACCACCCCCCGGCTGCCCCGCGCACGGACTCGGACCGGGCGGACTGCACCGGCTGAACGAGGCCGGCGACCTGGACGAGCTCTACGAGCGGCTGCGCGGGCAGTACGGGCCGGTGGCGCCCGTACTGCTCCACGACGACGTGCCGATGTGGATCGTCCTCGGCCACGCCGAGAACCTGCACATGGTGAGCACACCCGCCCAGTTCTCCCGGGACAGCCGCATCTGGACCCCGCTCAACGAGGGCATGGTCAGACCGGACCATCCGCTCATGCCGCACATCGCCTGGCAGCCGATCTGCTCCCACGCCGAGGGCGACGAGCACAAGCGGCTGCGCGGCGCGGTCACCGGCGCCATCTCCACGATCGACTACCGGGGGCTGCGCCGGCACATCACCCGGCACACCCAGCGCCTCGTCAACCGGTTCTGCGAGGAGGGACACGCCGATCTGATCGGCCAGTTCGCCGAGCACCTGCCGATGGGCGTGATGTGCGAGCTCCTCGGCATGCCGCAGGAGTACGACGACCGGCTGGTCGAGGCCGCCCGCGACACGCTCAAGGGCACCGACACCGCCGTCGCCAGCCACGCCTACGTCATGGACGTCCTGGGGCGGCTCGCCGCGGCCCGCCGCGCCCGGCCCGAGGACGACATCGCCGGTCACCTCGTCACCCACCCGGCCGGACTCACCGACGACGAGGTCAGGGAGCACCTGCGGCTGGTCCTGCTCGCCGCCTACGAGGCGACCGTCAACCTCCTCGGCAACGTGCTGCGCGTCGTCCTCACCGCCCCGGGCTTCCGGGCGCAGCTCAGCGGCGGCCAGATGACGGTGCCCGAGGCGGTCGAGCAGTCCCTGTGGGACGAGCCGCCGTTCAGCACGGTGCTGGCCTACTTCGCCAAACAGGACACGGAACTGGGCGGCCAGCGCATCCGCGCCGGCGACGGCCTGCTGTTCGGCATCGCGCCGGGCAACGTCGACCCGCGCATCCGCCCCGACCCGGCGGCGGGCATGCAGGGCAACCGGGCCCACCTCGCCTTCGGCGGCGGCCCGCACGAGTGCCCGGGGCAGGACATCGGGCGCGCCATCGCCGACGCCGGCATCGACGCGCTGCTGATGCGGCTGCCCGACGTCCGGCTCGACTGCGACGAGGACGAGCTGCGCTGGCGGTCGTCGATCGCGTCGCGGCACCTGGTGGAACTGCCGGTGCGGTTCGAGCCGCGGCCGCAGCAGGAGGTGACGCAGCAGCCGAGCCACACCCAGGTGCCGCCGCAGCGCGTCGGCTGGCACATCGGCACCTCGCTGCCGGAGCCCCGGAGGGAGGTGAGCACCGTACCGGCGCCGGAGCCCGTGCCCGCCGCGTCCGTGACGGCGCCGGACCCGGCGGCCGCGGTGCCGTCCGGGCCGTCCGGGCCGGCAAAGCCGCCGGAGCAGGTCCGGCCCCGGGGCGCCTGGCAGCGCTTCCTGCTCTGGTGGCGCGGCTACTGACGGCCGGCCCACTCCTCGTACGCCGTCCACGCCGTGAGGGTCCGTCCGCTCAGGAACCGGTGCGCGCGTCCCGTGACCGGATCGGTGAACGCCAGCTCCCGCGCGAGCAGTTGCAGCGGGCGCCGGAAGTCGCCGGCCGGCACGGGCGGGGCCACCTCGGGGTAGAGGGGGTCGCCGAGGATCGGTATGCCGAGCGCGTTCAGGTGCACGCGCAGCTGGTGGGTCTGCCCGGTGGCCGGCACCAGCCGGTACCGGCCCAGGGGCGTGCCGCCGGCCGGGCCCGGCCGGCGCTCGGCCAGCTCGATCCGGGTCTCGGCGTTCGGCTCGCCCTCGACCTGCCGGGCGGCCAGGACCCCGCGCTCCTTCACGATCCGGCTGCGTACGGTCCGGGGCAGGGCGAGCGCGGGGTCGTAGGGTGCGACCGCCTCGTACTCCTTGCGCACCCGCCGGTCGCGGAACAGCGTCTGGTAGGCGCCGCGCTCCTCGGGGCGCACCGTGAACAGCACCAGCCCGGCGGTGAGCCGGTCCAGGCGGTGCGCGGCGCCGAGGGAGGGGAGGCCCAGCTCGCGGCGGAGCCGGGCCAGCGCGGTCTCGGTTACATGGCCGCCGCGCGGGGTGGTGGCCAGGAAGTGCGGCTTGTCGGCGACGACGATGTGCTCGTCGCGGTAGACGACCTCCAGCGGGAAGGGCACCGGCACCTCGGGCGGCGCCTCGCGGTGGAACCACACGTACATCCCGGGCTCGTACGGCGCGTCCGCCGCCACGGCGCGGCCGTCGGCGCCGACGAACCGGCCCGCGGCGAACATGGCCTCGACCGTCCCGGGCCCCGCGCCGGACAGCCGCTCCACCAGATGCTCGCGCACGGTCGCCCACGGCCCGCCGGCGGGCAGCCGCACCCGCACCGGGTCCACCCCGTGGCGCTGGGGGAGGGGCGGGGGCGGGGGAGGCGTACGGCGTCTCATCGGGTGCCAGCGTACGAGGCGGCGGCCGGCTCCCGGCAACCGCCGTACCCGGCCCGGCACCGCCGGTCCGGTGGCCGGGCGGTCCGGTGGCTAGGCGGCCGGGGCCTTCTCCTGCTCCGCCTCGACGCGGGCGTTCCACTCCGGCTTGGACGCCTGCCAGCCGTCCTCGTTGTGGCCGAGCCGCCAGTAGCCGGAGACGGACAGGTCCTCGCGGGGGATCCGACGCTCCACACGCAGCAGCTTGCGCAGTTCCTTCACGCAGCCCGCCTCGCCGTGCACGAACGCGTGCACCCGGCCCTCGGGGAAGTCCAGGCCGCGCACGGCCTCGACCAGGGCCTGGCCCACCGGGCGGTCACCGCGGTGCAACCAGACGATCTCCACGTCCGAGTCGATCTTCTGCTCCTCCTGGGCGTTCTCGACCTCGACGAACGCGAAGGCGCGGGCGCCGTCGGGCAGCGCCTCCAGGGACCGGGCGATCGCGGGCAGCGCGCTCTCGTCACCGGCGAGCAGGTGCCAGTCGGCGGCCGGGTCGGGGGCGTACGCGCCGCCGGGGCCCAGGAAACGGACGGTCTCGCCCGGCCGGACGCGCTTCGCCCAGGGCCCGGCCAGCCCCTCGTCGCCGTGGATCACGAAGTCCAGGGTCAGCTCGCGGCGCTCGGCGTCCCACTCGCGCACCGTGTAGGTCCGGGTGACCGGCCACTGCTCGCGCGGGAACTCCTCGCGGATCCGCTCCATGTCGAAGGGCTCCGGGTAGGTGGCGCCCTCGGCGGGGAACAGCAGCTTCACGTAGTGGTCCGTGCAGGTGTCCGCCGAGAACCCGGCGAGCCCTTCACCGCCGAGCACCACACGCTGCATGTGCGGGGTGAGCCGTTCGGTGCGGACGACCTGTGCGGTGTGCGGCTTGCGCGGCCTGCGGCCCGGGCGCTCTGCCATGACGGCCTCCCTGTTCCCTGAGTTAGGTATACCTAAGTTAGCATCCTCGCCCCGGTCGGGATCCCCTGACCGCAGTCCCCCGGGCCCTCGGGGCACCGTACGGGTGCCCCTCGCCGGAGGGCTGATTCCGTGCGCGGACCCCGCCCGCGCACGGTGACACGCTCAGGCGCCCAGCGTCGTCAGCAGCCGCTGCAGCGACCCGCCCAGGCCCCAGCGGGCCGTCAGTTCCTCCAGCGCCGCCGGGTCGCGCGGGGTGCGCGGCAGCGCGGTGGGGACGTCCGGCAGCGGTACGTCGTCGGCGACCCGGACGACCTTCGGGGCGACCGCGAGATACGGCCGGGCCTCGGTCAGCCGCCTGCGCTGCGAGGGCGTGAGCTTCGCCGCCGGGTCGTCGACCGCCGCCTCGATCCCCGCCAGGTCGCCGAACTCGGCGAGCAGCTTGGCGGCCGTCTTCTCGCCGATGCCGGCCACGCCCGGCAGGCCGTCGCTCGGGTCGCCGCGCAGCACCGCCAGATCGGCGTACCCGCGGCCGTCGACGCCGTACTTCTCGCGCAGCACCGCCTCGTCGGTGAGCTGCAGGGTGCCGACGCCCTTGAGCGGGTAGAGCACGCGCACGCCGCGGGCGTCGTCGACGAGCTGGTAGAGGTCGCGGTCGCCGGTGACGATGTCCACCGGCCCCTTCGCGCGGGCGGTGTAGGTGCCGATCACGTCGTCCGCCTCGTACTCCGGCACGCCGACGCGGGCGATGCCGAGCGCGTCGAGGACGGCCTCGATCACCGGTACCTGCGGGGACAGCGTGTCGGGCACCTCCTCGGCGTCCGGGCCCGCCGGGCGCTCCTCGGCGACGCGGTGCGCCTTGTAGGAGGGGATCAGCTCCACCCGCCAGCGCGGGCGCCAGTCGGCGTCCATGCAGGCGACGAGGTGGTCGGGCCGGTGGTCCTTCACCAGGCGGTCGATGAAGTCGAGGAGGCCGCGCACGGCGTTCACCGGCGTGCCGTCGGGCGCCTTCACGGAGTCCGGCACGCCGAAGTAGGCGCGGAAGTAGAGGGAAGCGGTGTCGAGGAGCATCAGTCGTCCGGTCACGCCTCGCATCATGCCGCAGGTCACGCGAGTGAATACCGGGGTTCATGTGAGCCGGGTCACTCCTGTGTTTGGGTCGGGGCGATCAGGGCAGGCGCGCAGCCGGGTGATAGCTGGTTGATTCATTCAACTGTTGGCCGGTTTCGCACCCCGTCCCTGCCCCCGAGCCAAGAGGTAAGCGTGTCAGCGAGGCTAGAGGCCGAGCACCTGTACAAGGTGTTCGGCAGAAAACCGGACCAGGCGGTCGAACGACTGCGCCAGTCGGCCGACCGGGAGGAACTGCGCGCCGACGGCGCCACGGCCGCCGTCATCGACGCCACCTTCACCGTGGAGCCCGGCGAGATCTTCGTCGTCATGGGCCTGTCCGGGTCCGGCAAGTCCACGCTGCTGCGCATGCTCAACGGCCTGCTGGAGCCGACCGCCGGGCACGTCCGCTTCGGCGGCCAGGACCTCACCGAGATCAGCGAGCGCCAGCTGCGCGAGGTCCGCTCCAAGAAGATCAGCATGGTGTTCCAGCACTTCGCGCTCTTCCCCCACCGCAGCGTCCGTGACAACGCTGCCTACGGCCTTGAAGTGCAGGGCGTGCCCCGCGCCGAGCGCGAACGCCGCGCCGACGAGGCGCTCGCCCTGTGCGGCCTGGCCGGCTGGGAGAAGTCGTGGCCGGACGAGCTGTCCGGCGGCATGCAGCAGCGCGTCGGCCTCGCCCGCGCGCTCGCCACCGACGCCGACCTGCTGCTGATGGACGAGTCCTTCAGCGCCCTCGACCCGCTGATCCGCCGCGACATGCAGGACCAGCTGCTCGAACTGCAGAAGACCCTGAAGAAGACCATCGTCTTCATCACCCACGACCTGAACGAGGCCATGCGCCTGGGCGACCGCATCGCCGTCATGCGGGACGGCCGGATCGTGCAGATAGGCACCGCGCAGGACATCCTGATCCGCCCCGCCAACGACTACGTCGCCTCCTTCACCCAGGACGTCGACCGCTCCCGCGTCCTGACCGCCCGCGCCGTCATGGAGACCGGACTGCGCGGTGACGAGGCCGACTGCGCGTGCGAGACGGCGACGCCCGAGACGCCGTTCACCGACCTGTGCGCCATCAGCGCCCGCGTGCCGCACCCCGTCGCGGTCGTCGACGACGGCGACCTCGTGGGCGTCGTCCCCTCCCGCCGCCTGATCGGCTTCCTGGGCGACGAGCAGGGCGAGGCCGGCATCTGCGACTCCCCGCGCGACAAGGGCACCGAGAAGGTGATGGCCCGTGCCTAGGATCCCGCTCGGCGACTGGGTCAACGACGCCGTCGACTGGCTGCTCGCCCACGTCGCGTGGCTCTTCGACTTCCTCAAGACCGTCTTCACCGGCACCTACGACGGCATCAACGCCGTCCTCCAGGCGCCCGAACCCCTGCTCCTCGTCGGCATCTTCGCGGTCATCGCCTTCTGGCTGCGCGGCACGCTCGCCGGTGTCCTCACCTTCCTCGGATTCGCGTTCATCGTCTCCATGGAGCTGTGGGAGAACGCGATGATCACCCTGGCGCTGGTGCTCGTCGCGACCATCATCGCGCTGGTCGTCGCCGTGCCCGTGGGCATCTGGGCGGCCCGCTCCGACCGGGTCAGCGGCATCGTCCGGCCGGTGCTGGACTTCATGCAGACGCTGCCCGCGATGATCTACCTCATCCCGGCGATCCTGTTCTTCGGCACCGGCGCCTCCGCGGGCATCGTCGCCACCCTGATCTTCGCGCTCGCCCCGGGCGTGCGCATGACCGAGCTGGGCATCCGCCAGGTCGACAAGGAACTGGTCGAGGCCGCCGAGGCCTTCGGCACCACCCCCCGCAACACCCTGCTGCGCGTCCAGCTCCCGCTGGCTCTGCCCACGGTGATGGCGGGCGTCAACCAGGTCATCATGCTCGGCCTGTCCATGGCCGCGATCGCCGGCATGGTCGGCACCGGCGGCCTCGGCGGCGACGTCAACGAGGCCATCGGCCAGCTCAACGTGGGTCTCGGCTCCGAGGCCGGTGTCGCCATCGTGATCCTCGCGATCTACCTGGACCGCATGACCGGCGCCCTGGGCACCCAGGTCTCCCCGCTCGGCCGCCGCGCCGCCGCCAGGGCACGCGCCGCGGGCGGACTGAAGATCTGGACCTACCGGCCCCGCCCGCAGGTCGCCGTCATCGGCGTCGTCGTCCTGGGCCTGGTGGCCGGCGGCATGGGCGTCTCCGGCGGCTCCGGCGGCACCGAGGGCGTCGCCGCGGGCAAGAACGTCGGCCAGGGCAAGAAGATCACCCTCGGCTACGTCCCCTGGGACGAGGGCGTCGCCTCCACCTTCCTGTGGAAGGAGATGCTCGAACAGCGCGGCTACGAGGTGGAGGCCAAGCAGTTCGACGCGGGCCCGCTCTACACCTCCCTCGCCCAGGGCGACATCGACATCGTCACCAACGCCTGGCTGCCGACCACCCACGAGCAGTACTGGAAGAAGTACGGCGACCGCCTCGACGACCTCGGCTCCTGGTACGACGAGACGTCCCTGGAGCTGACCGTCCCCGCCTACATGAAGGACGTCGACACCCTGGCGGACCTCAAGGGCAGGGCCGGCGAGTTCGGCGGGAAGATCACCGGCATCGAGTCCAGCGCCGGCGAGATGGCCCTGCTCAAGAGCAAGGTCCTCGAGGAGTACGGCCTGGACAAGGAGTACAAGGTCGTCGACAGCTCCACCCCGGCGATGCTGGCCGAGCTGAAGCGGGCCATGAGCAGGAAGGAACCGATCGTCGTCACGCTCTGGTCCCCGCACTGGGCGTACAACGACCTCGACCTGAAGAAGCTCGAGGACCCCAAGGGCGCCTGGGGCGAGGGCGACGGCGTGCACACGCTGTCCCGCAAGGGCCTCGCCGGCGACGACCCCACCGTCGCCCGGTGGATGAAGGACTTCACGCTCACCGAGAAGCAGCTCACCAGCCTCGAGGCCGAGATCAACAAGGCCGGCAAGGGCAAGCAGCAGGACGCCGTGCGCACCTGGCTGGGGTCCCACCCGGGCCTGGTCGACAAGCTCGCCCCCGTGAAGGGCGGCTCCGGCGCCGTCCCGGCCGAGGCCGGGCGCCCCGTGGACGTGGCCTGGTTCCCCTGGGACGAGGACGTCGCCGTCACCCACCTGTGGAAGAACGTCCTGGAGCGCCGCGGCTACAGGCTGAACCTGAAGCAGATGGACGTCGGCCCGGTCTACACCGGCCTGGCCACCGGCGACATCGACCTCAACTTCGACGCGTGGCTGCCGCACGCCCAGAAGAACTACTGGGAGAAGAACAAGGACAGGCTCACCGACCTGGGCACCTGGTACGAGCCGACCTCCCTGGAGATCGCCGTCCCCTCGTACGTGAAGGACGTCAGGTCCCTCGCGGATCTCAAGGGCAAGGCGGACCTGTTCGACGGGAAGATCATCGGCATCGAGCCCGGCACCGGTCAGATGCAGCTGGTCAAGAACGACGTCCTGCCGGCCTACGGCCTCCAGGACGAGTACGAGGTCGTCGACGGCTCCACCCCGGCGATGCTGGCCGAGCTGAAGCGCGCCCTCGCCAGGAAGGAGCCGGTCGCGGTCACGCTGTGGTCCCCGCACTGGGCGTACAGCGAGTACGAGCTGACCAAGCTGAAGGACCCGAAGAAGGCCTTCGGCGAGGGCAACACGATCCGCACCATCTCCAGCAAGGCGTTCCCCGGGCAGTACCCGCAGCTCACCGAGTGGATCAAGAACTTCCGCATGAGCGAGGACGAACTCGGCAGCCTGGAGGCGGAGATCAAGGACCGCGGCCAGGGCCACGAGCAGCAGGCGGTGGAGGCCTGGCTGGAGGAGCACCCGGACATGATCGGCCGGATGACCCCCGCGTAGCCGCCGTACCGGTCCCCTGAGGGGTGGGCTCCCACGCTCCGAAGAGCACGGGAACCCACCCCTCGCGTTCGTTCACCCCCGGAACACGGTTAGGATCCGGACAACCACGGAGCGCCATGTCACCGGCCCAGCCCCCGGCGGGCGGGACGGGACGGACCGGCGGGGAACACGGAAAGCCATGTGTGCCTTGAACCGGTAGGGCGTCCGCCGTCGCGGCGGGCGGGCTCGTCACGTGGCGAGAAACGTGAGGTCGCGGCCAGTGGTCCGTGACGTCGATGTGACGGCCGCGTGAAACGGTTTGCCGGACATGCGTAGGGTGCAGAGAACTCCTCGGGAGGACGGCACCCGGACGCGGGCGGCACCCGGACACCACGGCGACGGGCGAAGGAGGGAGCCGGAGCGATGGGCGACCACAAAGACCAGCACCTTCGAGTGGGCGCGGCCGTACGGCGGCGGCGCCGGGCCCTGGAGCTCACCCTCGCCGTCGTCGCGGAGCGCAGCGGCCTGTCCGTGCCCTTCCTGAGCCAGGTAGAGAACGACAGGGCCCGCCCCAGCCGGACCTCCCTGGAGAAGGTGGCCGACGCGCTGCGCACCACCGCCGTGGAGCTGCTCGCCGCCGCCGATCCCGCGTGCAGCGTGGACGTGGTCCGCGCCGAGGACCCGGACCCGGAGTTCGCGCCGAGGACGCGCTCCCTGGTGCGCGGACACCACCAGATGCACGCCTCGGAGTTCACCGGCGACCACGACGCCGGCCGCGAGCTGCAGTACCGCAACGACCAGTTGATGTTCGTCGCCGAGGGCGCCGTGGAGATCGAGGCGGAGGGCCGCGCCTACCGGCTGGGCCGCGGCGACACGCTGTACCTGACCGGCGGGGTGCGGCACCGCTGGCGGGCGACGGTCCCCGAGACACGGCTGATCGTCGTCGCCGTCGCCGAGCACATCGAGGCCGTACGGGACCGGCCGCGCCGGTGAGGGCCGTCTGCCCGGTGCCGTCTCCGGCGGAGCCCGTCGCCCGCACCGTTCCCGGTCCGCCCCGCGCCCTCGTCGTCGGGCGGTTCCTCAGCCGGCACGGGCCGCCGCCGGCCGCGGCGCTCCGGATGCCGGGCGCGGCGCTGCGGGCAGCGCTCCACCGGCCAGACCGCGCGCGGTGTGCACGGCGGCGACGGCCCAGGCGGTGACGAGCAGGACGTACAGGGCGACGGCGAGCACGTCGCAGGCGACGAGCCCGGTGTGCCGGGCCAGCGCCTCGGCGCCGGTGACACAGGTGCCCACCGGGAAGGTGAACGACCACCAGGTCATCGAGAAGCCCATGCCCGCGCGCCGGGCCCGCACCACGTGCGCGGCGGCGAGCGCCAGCCACATCAGGGCGAAGCCCGTCACCGGAACGCCGTACAGGACGGCCAGCACCCCGAAACCCTCGGCGTACGGCCCCGGCACGACCCCGGGAGCCACGTCCGCGAACTGTCCCACGGCGGTCGTGGACTGCCCGAGCGGGCCCAGCACCAGGAAGAGCGAGGGGGTGAGCGCGAGCGGCAGCGGGCCGCCGGTGAGCAGCCGGCCGAAGATCACCGGGAGGGTCACCAGCGTCGCGAGCAGACTCAGCCCGAACATGGCCACGCAGGCGAACAGCAGCGTTCCGCGGGCCTGCCCCGGCGGCAGGTGCGGCACCAGCAGCGGGCCGACGGCCGCGGACACCATCGGCGCGACGAGCGGCAGCAGCCACACGGGACTGGCCTGCCCCGGCCCGATCCGGTGCCGTACGGCCATCAGGTACGGCACGGCGACCGCCGCGGCGAGCCCGGTCAGCGTGCCGGCGGTGAACAGCACGGCGTCCAGGGCGACCGCGGCCGGGAGACCGGTCCAGTCCCGCCCGACGGTCACGGCGCCGCCGCCGACGGACAGCAGGGCCATCGCCGGACATCCGTAGAACGGGGCCGCCGCCGGGTCCAGCAGATGCGCGCGGGCCTGGTCGCGGTGGTGGATCCAGTGCAGGGACCGGGCCACGAGCAGGGTGGTCAGCAGGACGAGGGACAGGGCCCAGACGGCGGTGCAGGCGGTGCGCAGCCCGGGCACGTGAACGGGGAGCCCGGCCCCCGCGGTGCCGACGACGGCGGTGCCCATGACGCAGGCGTACCAGTTGGGCCCGAGATGACGGACGGCCGGGACGCGCCGGACCGGGACGACGGCGGGGGACAGGGACGGGGCCGGCTGGGCTGCGGTGACCATGCCCCCACGGTCCCGGCGTCCGACGCCCCTGACCAGGGACCATGTCCCTATGAGGGCATAAGCTGGGGTTATGAGCAGGGGAAGCGACGGGAGTATCGGGAGCGGCGAGGAGGACGGACAGGGCCGGCCGGGGCGGTACGTCGCGGGTTCACTGGCGCACCGGGTGCCGGACCTGGGGGCCATGGAGCTGCTGCTGGCGGTGGCGCGCCTGGGCAGTCTCGGCGCGGCCGCGCGCGAGCTGGGCATCAGCCAGCCGGCCGCCAGCAGCCGCGTCCGCTCGATGGAGCGCCTGCTGGGGGTCGCCCTGGTGGACCGCTCGCCGCGGGGGTCACGGCTCACCGACGCCGGTGCGCTGGTCACGGACTGGGCGCGCCGGATCGTGGAGGCGGCCGAGGCGTTCGACGCGGGAGCGCAGGCGCTGCGGGACCGGCGGGACTCACGGCTGCGGGTGGCGGCGAGCATGACGATCGCCGAGTACCTGCTGCCGGGCTGGCTGGTCGCGCTGCGCGCCCAGCTGCCGGACACTGCCGTGTCGCTGCTCGCGGGCAACTCGGCGGTGGTCGCGGAGCGGCTGCTGTCCGGCGAGGCCGACCTGGGCTTCGTGGAGGGGGTCGGCGTCCCGGCGGGCCTGGACTCCGCCGTCATCGCGCACGACCGGCTGATCGTCGTGGCGGCACCCGGCCACCCCTGGGCCCGGCGCCGGCGCCCGCTCACGGCGGCGGAACTGGCGACGACCCCGCTGATCCTGCGGGAGAAGGGCTCGGGCACCCGGCAGGTCCTGGACGCGGCCCTCGGCGGCCTCGCCCGGCCCCTGATCGAACTGTCGTCGACGACCGCGGTGAAGGCGGCGGCCGTGAGCGGCGCCGGCCCCTCCGTCCTCAGCGAACTCGCCGTGGGCGAGGAGCTGACGACCCGGCGCCTGGTGAGCGTGCCGGTGGCGGACGTCGCCCTCGCCCGCGACCTGCGGGCGGTGTGGCCCACGGGCCACCGCCCGACGGGCCCGGCCCGACGACTGCTGTCACTGACACGGGGCTGAGCCTCTGCCGCCGCGGGACGGGCTCCGGCCGGGGAGCCGTCCTCGACCAGTGACGCGGTGTTCCGTGCCGACGCGGGCCGGCGTGCTCGTCGCCGGCGCGGGCAGGCCGGTCACCGTCCCCACGGGGCCGGTGCGGCATCGTGCCGGCGGCGGCGCGGGGCCGGACGCCCCGGCCGCCGGGCCGGGGACCGGGCGGCCCCGGCGGCGTCCACCAGCGCCCGCATCACCCGTACGTCCTCGCCCATCTCCGGATGCCACTGCACACCGAGGACCCACCCGTCGGCGGGCGGCAGTTCGACCGCCTCCACCGTGCCGTCCGCCGCGTGGGCCGACGCGACGAGCCCCGCGCCGAGCCGGTCCACCGCCTGGTGGTGGTACGTCGGCACGAACATCTCCTCGGGCACGACACCGGCGTACAGGGAGCCCGGCACCGGCGTGACCGGGTGGCCGCCGAACACGCCGACGGCCTCGGCGTGACCCTCGATGTGCTGCACGAGGGTACCGCCCAGGGCGACGTTGAGCAGCTGCATGCCCCGGCAGACGCCCAGCAGCGGCAGGCGCGCGGCCAGGGCCGCCTCGACGAGCGCCAGCTCCCAGGCGTCCCGGGGCCGGGACGGCGGGCCGGTGCGCGGGTCGGGGGCGGCGCCGTAGCGGACCGGCTCCACGTCCGGACCGCCCGCGATCACCAGTCCGTCGAGGCGGGCGACGGCGGCGGCGGCCCGTTCCGGCTCGTCCGGCGGGAGCATCGCCGCCAGCCCGCCCGCCCGCTGCACGAGCCGCGGATATCCGGCCGGCAGCAGCGCCGCCTCCAGCTCCCAGACGCCCCAGCGCGCCCCGGGCTCCAGGTACGTGCTGACACCGATCAGCGGCCTGTCCGCCATCCGACCTCCCGGTGGTGGACCGCCCGCGCGGACGGTCAGGTCAATGGATCGCTCCCGTACCTTTGCCGAAGGTACCCGTCACGGCAGGACTCTCACGCCGGAAGCCCCGTGCCGGAAAGCTCACGCCAGAAAGCCGCGCAGCAGCGCCGCGGTCCCCGCGCAGTGCTCCCGGGCGATCTTCCGCGCCCCGTCCGCGTCCCCGTCGAGCACGGCCGCCACGAGCGCGCCGTGCTGCCGCTGCGAGTGCTCCAGGTTGCGCACCAGCAGCGGAATGCAGTCCAGCAGGCCGTTCAGGGTGGCCCGGACGGACGCGTACTGCGCGGCCAGCGCGGGGGAGCCGCACAGCTCCGCCAGGGTGAGGTGCAGCCCCGTGTCCAGCCGCCGGTACTCCGCCGGCGGCGCGTCCCGGGTGCCGGCCAGCGCCTCGCGCAGCCGCGCCGCCCGCTCCCCGGTCAGCCCGCGCTCCGCGCACAGCCCGGCCGCCCCCGCCTCCAGCACCTCCCGGAAGCGCAGTACGTCCTCGAGGTCGACCCCGGCGACCCGGCGCCGCAGCTCGTCCTCGCCGCCCGCGTCCGGGCGGGGCAGCACGAACGTGCCGCCGTACCGGCCGCGCCGGGCCTCCACCAGTCCCTGGTCCTGGAGCACCCGCAGCACCTCGCGCAGCGTCACCCGGCTGACCCCCAGCCGCCTCGCCAGTTCCCGCTCGGCCGGCAGCCGCCCGCCGGCCGGCACCAGACCCAGCCGGACGACCTGGAGGATCTGCTCCAGCGCCTCCTCGAAGCCGTTGCCGGCCCGCACCGGCCGCAGCACCGGCGCGAACCGGTCCGGCACGCTCCCCCCGACCGCCTCCGGCATACGGCCGCGCCCCCTTCCCAACCAATGGTCCTCAGCCATACCTTATGGCTCCCGGCCAGAAGGAGGCTCTCCCCGTGGCAGACCGCACACCCCCGCTCGGGGTCGAGGAACTGCACGCCCTCGTCGCCACCGGTGACATCGACACCGTCGTCCTGGCCTTCCCCGACATGCAGGGCCGCCTGCAGGGAAAGCGGTTCGCCGCGCGCTTCTTCCTCGACGAGGTCCTCCACCACGGCACCGAGGGCTGCAACTACCTCCTCGCCGTCGACGCCGACATGAACACCGTCGACGGATACGCCATGTCCTCCTGGGACCGCGGCTACGGCGACTTCGTGATGCGCACCGACCCCGCCACCCTGCGCCGCCTGCCCTGGAACGAGGGCACGGCCCTGGCCGTCGCCGACCTCACCTGGGAGGACGGCACCCCGGTACCCGCCGCGCCCCGCCGGATCCTGCGCCGCCAGCTGGAGCGCCTCGCCGGGCACGGGTACACCGCCCAGGTCGGCACCGAGCTGGAGTTCATCGTCTTCCGCGACACCTACGAACAGGCCTGGGACGCCGGCTACCGCGCGCTGACCCCGGCCAACCAGTACAACGTCGACTACTCCGTCCTCGGCACCGGCCGCGTCGAACCCCTGCTGCGCCGCATCCGCAACGAGATGACCGGCGCCGGCCTCGCCGTCGAGTCCGCCAAGGGCGAGTGCAACCCCGGCCAGCACGAGATCACCTTCCGCTACGACGAGGCCCTCGTCACCTGCGACCAGCACGCCGTCTACAAGACCGGCGCCAAGGAGATCGCCGCCCAGGAGGGCATGTCCCTCACCTTCATGGCCAAGTACAACGAGCGCGAGGGCAACTCCTGCCACATCCACCTCTCCCTCACGGACGCCGACGGGAACAGCGTCATGCCCGGCGACCGCGAGGGCGGCATGTCCGAGGTCATGCGGCACTTCCTCGCCGGACAGCTCGTGGCGCTGAGGGAGTTCTCGCTGCTCTACGCCCCGAACATCAACAGCTACAAACGCTTCCGGCCCGGCTCCTTCGCCCCGACCGCCGTCGCCTGGGGCCACGACAACCGCACCTGCGCCCTGCGCGTCGTCGGCCACGGCCGCTCGCTGCGCTTCGAGAACCGGCTCCCCGGCGGCGACGTCAACCCGTACCTCGCGGTGGCCGGCATGGTCGCGGCCGGCCTGCACGGCGTCGAACAGCGGCTGGAGCTGCCCGAACCGTGCCCCGGCAACGCCTACGCCGCCGGTTACGCGCACGTCCCGGCCACCCTGCGCGAGGCCGCCGAGCTGTGGGAGAACAGCGCCCTCGCCAAGGACGCCTTCGGGGACGAGGTCGTCGCCCACTACCGCAACATGGCGCGCGTCGAACTGGACGCCTTCGACGCCGCGGTCACGGACTGGGAGCTGCGCCGCTCCTTCGAACGCCTGTGAGGTCCCCCTTGCCCGACATGCACGAGGTGTCCGAGGCGCCCGACGAACTGCGGGTGCTGAACCCCGCCACCGAAGAGCTCCTCGCGACCGTCCCCGCCGCCTCGGCCGCCGACGTGGACGCCGCCGTCGTACGGGCCGCGCGGGCGCAGACCGTCTGGGCCGCCCTCGCGCCCGGCGACCGGGCCCGGCTGCTGCGCCGCTTCGCCGCCGCCGTCGACCGGCACCTGGAGGAACTGGCCCTGCTGGAGGTACGGGAGGCCGGGCACACCGTCGGCAACGCCCGCTGGGAGGCGGGCAACGTGCGGGACCTGCTCGACTACGCCGCCGGGGGAGTGGAACGGCTCACCGGCCGGCAGATCCCGGTCGCCGGCGGCCTGGACGTCACGTTCCTCGAACCGCTCGGCGTCGTCGGCGTCATCGCGCCCTGGAACTTCCCGATGCCGATCGCCGCCTGGGGCACCGCACCGGCGCTCGCGGCCGGCAACGCAGTCCTCCTCAAGCCCGCCGAGACCACCCCGCTGACCGCCCTGCGCCTGGCCGGTCTGGCCCTGGAGGCCGGACTGCCGGAGGGGCTGTTCCAGGTGCTGCCCGGACACGGCCCGGTCGCGGGGGACGCGCTCGTCCGGCACCCCGGCGTCGCGAAGATCGTCTTCACCGGCTCGACCGCCGTGGGCCGGCGGGTGGCCGCCGGGGGCGCGGCCCTCCTCAAGCCCGTCACCCTCGAACTCGGCGGCAAGAGCCCCAACATCGTCTTCGCCGACGCCGACCTGGAGGCCGCCGCGGCCGCCGCGCCCATGTCCTTCCTGGACAACTCCGGCCAGGACTGCTGCGCCCGCACCCGCATCCTCGTCCAGCGCACGGTGTACGACCGCTTCCTCGCCCTCCTCGCCCCCGCGATCGAGGCCGTCCGCGTCGGCGACCCGGCCGACGAGAGCACCGACATGGGCCCGCTCATCTCCCGCGCCCAGCTGGACCGCGTCCGCTCCTACGTCCCCGACGACGCCGGCGGCATCCGCGGAAAGGCCCCCGAGGGCGGCCCCGGCTTCTGGTTCCCGCCGACCGTCCTCACCGGCGTCGACCCGCACGCCCGCGTGGCCGTCGAGGAGGTCTTCGGGCCCGTCGCCGTCGTCCTGCCCTTCGACGACGAGGCCGACGCGATCCGCCTGGCCAACGCCACCGACTACGGCCTCTCCGGCTCGCTGTGGACCCGGGACGTCGGCCGCGCCCTGCGCGTGTCGGCAGCGGTGCGCGCCGGGAACCTGTCCGTCAACTCCCACTCCAGCGTCCGCTACTGGACGCCGTTCGGCGGGTTCAAACAGTCCGGCCTCGGCCGCGAACTCGGCCCGGACGCGCTGACCGCCTTCACCGGGACCAAGAACGTCTTCCTCAGCGACGCCGCGACGAGCACGGAGGCCTAGCCACCCATGACCGAGGACATCATCTGCCGCCGCCTGACCGGCCGCACCGCCGTCGTCACCGGGGCCGGCAGCGGCATCGGCCTCGCCTCCGCCCGCCGGCTCGCCTCCGAGGGCGCCCACGTCGTCTGCGGCGACGTGGACGAGACCCGGGGCAAGGCGGCGGCCGAGGAGACCGGAGGCCTCTTCGTCAGGGCCGACGTCACCGACCCCGACCAGGTCGAGGCGCTGTTCCGGGCGGCGTACGACACCTACGGCAGCGTCGACGTCGCCTTCAACAACGCCGGCATCTCCCCGCCGGACGACGACTCCATCCTGGAGACCGGCCTGGAGGCGTGGAAGCGCGTCCAGGAGGTCAACCTCACCTCCGTCTACCTGTGCTGCAGGGCCGCCATCCCCTACATGCGCCGCCAGGGCCGGGGCTCGATCATCAACACCGCCTCCTTCGTCGCCCGGATGGGCGCCGCCACCAGCCAGATCTCGTACACGGCCTCCAAGGGCGGCGTCCTCGCCATGTCCCGCGAACTGGGCGTGCAGTTCGCCCGGGAGGGCATCCGCGTCAACGCCCTGTGCCCCGGCCCGGTCAACACCCCGCTCCTGCGGGAGCTGTTCGCCGAGGACCCGGAGCGGGCCGCGCGCCGCCTAGTCCACATTCCGGTCGGGCGGTTCGCCGAGGCCGAGGAGATCGCCGCCGCCGTCGCCTTCCTGGCCAGCGACGACTCCTCCTTCGTCAACGCCACCGACTTCCTGGTGGACGGCGGGATCTCCGGGGCGTACGTCACACCGCTGTAGATCCGTACGCGCCTCGTCCTACAGTGCCGGGATGAGCATGACGCCTCCGCCCGGCTGGTACCGCGATCCGTCGGCCCCGCACCAGGAACGCTGGTGGGACGGCACGGCGTGGACCGGACACCGGCGCGCGCCCGAGGGCTTCGGAGCCCCCGTGCCGCAATCTCCGCAGTTCCCGCAGCCCCCGGCCGCGGGCGGCGGCACGGGGCACGGCGGCGGACGCGCGAAGGCCGTCGCCCTCACCGCCGCCGCGGCGGTCCTCGTCGCGGCGGTCACCACCGGCGTCGTCCTCCTCGGCGGGGACGACGGCACGGACCCCGACGCCCGGACCCCGCCGACCGCCACCGCGTCCCCCACGCCCCCCGCGCCGACGAGCGGTTCACCCACCCCCACCGCGCCGGCGACGGACGGCCCCGCCGTCGCCGTGGACCAGCTCAACGGCGTCACCTTCCCGCTGCCGGACGGCTGGGTCCTGCCGGAGCACGTCCCCGAGGACGACGTCGTGATGACCACGGACGGCACCTACAAGTGCCCCGCCGACGGCGGCGTGTGCCGGCACGGCCTCGTCATCTCCCGCACCGTCACCGCGAACGCCGAGAGCTCCCCGGAGGTCCTCGCCAAGCAGGACATCGCGGACGCGGCCGCCGACGCCTACGACGAGAACGCGATCGGCGGCCGGCCCTTCGGGGGCATCCGCTCCCACCAGGTCGTCGCCTCCGGACCGGTCGCGGTCGCCGGCCGCGCCGGGCACTACGTGCGCTGGCGGGTGACGACCGCCCAGGGACCCGGCGGCCACGTGCAGTCGATGGTGTTCCCCTCCACCGTCGGCACCGAGGCCCCGATCCTCGTCCGCTACGTCTTCGACGCCGGCGAGGACGGACCGCCGCTCGCCGACATGGACAGGATCACCGAGGGCATCCGGCCCGTCGGCGACGCGGCCACCGGCGGTGGCGTGGGCAGCGGCATCGGCCCCACGGCCTGACCCGCCGGCCCGGCCTACAGGAAGGTGCGGCCCTCGCCCCGGTACGTCGGCACCGTCGCCGTCACCGCGTCCCCCTCCACCAGGTGCAGCGCGTCGAACCGCTCGCACAGCTCGCCCGCCTTGGCGTGCCGGAACCACACCTTGTCCCCGAGGAGCAGATCGTCGGCGGGGGAGCCCAGCAGCGGCGTCTGCACCTCGCCGGCGCCCTCCTGCGGGTCGTAGCGCAGCCCCTCGGGCAGATACGGCACCGGCGACCGGTCGGCACCGGCCACGCCGGACGCCGGGTAGCCGCCGCCGAGCACGGTCACACACCCCACACCGGGCCTGCGCACCACGGGCTGCGCGAAGAGAGCGGCCGGACGCCCGCTGAACGACGTGTAGTTGTCGAACAGCCGCGGCATGTACAGCCCCGACCCGGCGGCGATCTCCGTGACCGCGTCCTCCGCGGCGGTGTGCTGCACACTGCCCGTGCCGCCGCCGTTGACGAACTCCAGGTCCGGCACCACGGCCCGCACCGCACGCACCACCGCGGCACGCCGCTCGGCGAGCTCCCGGCGCGCCGCCGCCTGCATCAGCCGCACCGCCCGGGACCGCAGCGGCCGTCCCGCCACCGCGTCCCCGACCCCGGCGACATGCCCCTCGTACGCCATCACGCCGACGACCCGGAACCCCGGCCGGCGGGCCACCGCCCGGGCCAGGTCGGCGACCTGCGCGGGGGAGTGCAGCGGGGACCGCCGCGCCCCCACCCGCACCCGTCCGCCGAGCAGCCGCAGCGAGGTGTCCAACTCCAGGCAGACCCGCACCACTTCCCGGCCGCCGTCGCGCGCCGCGTCGATGAGACTCAGCTGCGCCGGGTCGTCGACCATCACGGTCACGGCGGAGGCGAGCTCGGCATCGGCGGTCAGCTCCGCGTACCCGGCGCGGTCCGCGGACGGATACGCGAGCAGCACGTCCTCGAAGCCGGAGCGCGCCAGCCACAGGGACTCGGCCAGCGTGAAGGACATGATCCCCGCGAAACCCTCCCGGGCCAGGGCGCGTTCGAGCAGGGCACGGCAGCGTACGGACTTGCTGGCGACCCGGACCGGCTTCCCGCCGGCCCGGCGGAGCAGGTCCTCCGCGTTGGCGTCGAAAGCCTCCAGATCCACGATCGCCACAGGGGCGTCCAGATGGGCGGTAGCCCGGTCGTAACGGGCCCGGTCGGCGGCGCGCGCAGTCATGAACGCAGCCTGCCAGACGGGATTACCGCAGGGTAGGGGGATGTTCCGGGCCAATGCCGCGAGCGCGCGGACCGGGTTCCCCTCCGGGCGGGGGCACGCCGTAGAGTGACGCGCACGCACGGCGGAGCACTCCGGACGACCGGGTCGGGGCCCGCGCCGGGATGGCGGCCCGCCCGTGCGGGTATGCGTGCCCGGACGGCCGGTCCGCTCCGGGCAGGGGCAGGGACACGTCGGCCCGCGCCGGACGACCGGCCGGAGCCCGAGGGAACGGGGGGTGCATGAGCACGGAAGCGCGCCGCGCCCCCCTGCCCCCGCACCCCCCGGCCCCACCCCGCCCGGTCACCCCGCCGGCGCCCCGTCCGGCCACCCCCGCGCCCGGTGCCGCCCCGGCTCCGCCTTCCCGCCCGGCGGCCCCGCCGTCTCCGCGCCCGTCCGTCCCGGCGGCCGGCTCCGCCTCCGGTGCCGGGGCTGCTCCAGGTGACGGCTCCGTCTCCGGTGCCGCGTCGGCGTCCCGTCCGGCGACCTCCGTGCCCGGTGCCGCCTCCACGGCGGGGGCCGCCGCCGGGCCTCCGCCGCCGCGGGCCACCGCGCGGTTCCCGGACGCCCCGCCGGCCGTCGGCCGCGCCGCGTCCGGGGCACCGGGGCGTACCGCCGAACCGTCGGCACCCCGCCGTGACGACGTCCCCGCGGAAACCCCCTCGGAGACGACCGCGCGCCTGCGCCCGGTCCCGGCACAGGCCTCCGGGACGGCTGCGGCGCACGCCCCCGGCCCGGCCCCGTCGTGGGCCGCCGCGACGGCGGCCGGACAGCGGGCCCTCGCGTCCTTCGGCGCACCCGAGGGGCACGACGAGCGGACCCGGACCCGCCCGGCCGGCGGACGCCTGCGGCCCCAGGCCGTCGCCGCGGCCGTCTGCCTGGTTCTCGGCGCCGGCCTCGTCACCGGCGCCGTCACCGGAAGCTGGCTCGCCGGGGACTCCGCCGGCGCCGACGCGCACAGCGCCTTCACCGCGGCCGCGGACCTGTGGCACGAGGTGCCGGTCGACCGGCTCTTCCCGCCCACCGTGCCGGGCCGGGGCGCCGGCCCCGGCGGCGCCGACCGCACCTGGACCCGTGTCGCCGTCGCCCCCGACAGCGGCTGCACCGGCGCCTTCGACCCGCTGCTGGCCAGGGTCCTCGCCCCGGTCGGCTGCGAGCGCCTGCTGCGCGCCACCTACACCGACGCCACCCAGAGCCACGTCACCACCGTCGGCCTGCTCTTCACCAAGGGCGACCCCGCCGCCATGACCTCGCTGGCGCGCCGGTTCGAGAAGGAGGGCCTGACCCGGCGCGACGACCTCGTGCCGCTGCCGTACGCGGCCGAGGGCACCGTCGCCGCCGGCTTCGGCGCCGGCCAGCGCGCCTCGTGGACCGTCTCCGTCCTCACCGACGCCCCCGTCGTCGTCTACGCCGTCTCCGGCTGGGCCGACGGCCGTACCGTCGACGATCCGCAGCCCGCCGAGGAGGCCATGGAGTCCGGCGCCACCTCGGCCCCGGCCCAGGCCGGTCTCGGCCACGAGGCGCGGGGCCTCGCCGACCGCGTCGAACGCGCCCTGCGCAAGAACGTCGGCACCGCCACGGAGCGGCCCTCGTGACCACCACCGAGCCCCGCCGGACGCGCGTCCTCGGCGCCCTCCTCGCCACCGCCACCGCCGCGGCCCTCGTGCTCGTCCCGGCGCCCGCCGCGCACGCCGACGGCATCCGCGCCAAGCAGTGGGGCCTGGACGCCCTGCACACCCAGGAGGTGTGGCGCACCACCAAGGGCGACGGCGTCACCGTCGCCGTCCTGGACACCGGCGTCGAGGCCGACCACCCCGACCTCGCCGGCAACGTCCTCACCGGCAAGGACCTGGTCGGCTTCGGCGCGAGCGAGGGCGACCGCGCCTGGGCCCGGCACGGCACCGCCATGGCCGGGATCATCGCCGGTCACGGCCACGGCCCCGGCAACGCCGAGGGCGTCATGGGCGTCGCGCCGGAGGCGAAGATCCTTCCCGTCCGCGTGATCCTCGAGGACGCCGACCCCTCCCGCGCCAAGGCCCGCAAGACCCGCGGCAACGCGCTCGCCGAGGGCATCCGCTGGGCCGCCGACCACGGCGCCGACGTCATCAACCTCTCCCTGGGCGACGACTCCGCCTCCGCCCACCCCGAACCCGCCGAGGACGAGGCCGTCCAGTACGCCCTGAAGAAGGGCGTGGTCGTCGTCGCCTCGGCCGGCAACGGCGGCGAACTGGGCGACCACGTCTCCTACCCGGCCGCCTACCCCGGCGTCATCGCCGCGACCGCCGTGGACCGCTACGGCACCCGCGCCTCCTTCTCCACCCGCCGCTGGTACGCCACGGTCAGCGCCCCCGGCGTCGACGTGATCATCGCCGACCCCGACCACCGCTACTACGAGGGCTGGGGCACCAGCGCCGCCGCCGCCTTCGTGTCCGGCGCCGCCGCCCTGGTCAGGTCGGCCCACCCGGACCTCACCCCGGCCCAGGTCAAGAGACTCCTGGAGGACACGGCCCGCGACGCCCCCGCCGACGGCCGCGACGACTCCCGGGGCCACGGCTTCGTCGACCCCGCCGCCGCCATCGAGGCCGCCGGACGCCTGAAGCCGCAGCGGCTGGAGCCCGCGGCCCACGACGGGAAGTACTTCGGCCCGGGACCGGACGCCCCCGCCGCCGGCCCCGCGGGATCGGCCTGGGCGGCACCGCTGGCCGGCGGCGCGGGCGGCGTGCTGATCGTCGCCTCCGTGGTCCTGTGGCGCGGCCGCCGCGAACACCACGATCACCTCTGACCCTCACCCCCGACCCCCGCCGCGGGACAAACGGGAAACCGGACCGGAGACCCCGAGAGGCCGGTGAGGAGCCCCGCCCGGCCCCCGATAGGGTCGGGGACCGTGGCGAACAAGAACATTCCCGACCCCGGCTTCTCCGACGACGACGGCTCCGCCGACCCCCGGCTGAGCGCGGCGCTCGCCGCCTGGGCCGAGGACCGCACCGCCCTGGCACCGGTCCTGGAGGCGCTGGAGGGCGCCCGCCTGCTCGTGCCCGTCGTGGCCGTCCTCGGCGAGGTGGAAGAAGACGAGAACGGGCTGCGCCGCGAGAAGACCAGCGACATGGCCGTGCCCACCCTCAGGGCCGGGAACCGCACCGCGCTGCCCGCCTTCACCTCCACCGAGTCGCTCGCCCGCTGGGACCCGGCGGCCCGCCCCGTCGCCGTACCCCTGCACCAGGCGCTGCAGGCCGCCGCGCACGAGAAGGCGGACACGGTCGTGCTGGACATGGCCGGCCCCGTGCCGTTCGAACTCACCGGAGCCGCCCTGCTGGCGCTGGCCGAGGGACGTACCACGACCGACCCGCTCGCCGACCCGGCGGTCGTCGAGGCCGTACGCGGCGCCGTGGCCGCCGAGCCCGCCGTGCTCCGCGCCCACCTCGGGCCGGGACAGGCCGACGGCACCCTGGCGCTGGTCCTCGACCCCGCCGCGGACCCGGCCGCCTCCGCCCGCGCCGTCGCCGGACGGCTGGCCGCCGACGAGACACTGAGGGCCCGCCTGGTGCGCGGCCTCGACCTGGCACTGCTGCCGGCCGGGACGACGCCACCGGGCGAGCCCCTGTACGTCAGGAAGTGAGGAAGCGGCGGGTCTAGCCGTAGACCGGGCCGGTGTACTTCTCGCCCGGCCCCTGGCCCGGCTCGTCCGGCACCAGCGACGCCTCGCGGAACGCCAGCTGCAGGGACTTCAGCCCGTCCCGCAGCGGCGCCGCGTGGAAGGAGCTGATCTCGGTCGCGCTCGCGTCCAGCAGACCGGCCAGCGCGTGCACCAGCTTGCGGGCCTCGTCCAGGTCCTTGTGGGCGTCGCCCTCCTCGGTCAGTCCGAGCTTCACGGCGGCGGCGCTCATCAGGTTGACGGCGACCGTCACGATCACCTCGACCGCGGGAACCTCCGCGATGTCGCGGGTCATGGCGTCGAAGTCGGGATTCGCCGAGGATTCGGGAGGGGTCTCACTCATGCCGCTCACGATAGGCGCAGCACAGGGCGGGACCGTACTCGGTCTCGGTTAGCCCTTCCCCCGCCGAGCTGCTAACCTTGTGTAACGACCGGTCGGACACGCGCGCCCCAGGGCAGCGGGCCCGGCCCACAAGTGGAGGCTTCGAACTCCCACCTGGCCGTCCCCCGGACGGCGGGTCACCGGTCAGGCGGTCCCGTCCTCGCGGCGGCGACCGGCCCGAAATCGCGCCCCGCGTCCGTCGCGGCGGTGCTCCGGTAGCAGTTCGAGGAGCCCCGCCTGTGATCGTCCGGGGCATTTTTTGTGCGCCGGCGCGGTTAGGTCTAACGAACACAGACGTTACGCGGCTGTCCGCCAGACCGTCGCGTGGTGCTACCGAGGAGGATCCATCAGCGCCGAGCCCCGCATCAACGACCGGATTCGCGTTCCCGAGGTGCGACTTGTCGGTCCCAGCGGCGAGCAGGTCGGGATTGTCCCGCTTGCCAAGGCCCTGGAGCTTGCGCAGGAGTACGACCTCGACCTCGTCGAGGTCGCGGCGAACGCCCGTCCGCCCGTGTGCAAGCTCATGGACTACGGGAAGTTCAAGTACGAGTCGGCCATGAAGGCCCGTGAGGCGCGCAAGAACCAGGCGCACACGGTCATCAAGGAGATGAAGCTCCGGCCGAAGATCGACCCGCACGACTATGACACCAAGAAGGGTCACGTCGTCCGGTTCCTCAAGCAGGGCGACAAGGTCAAGATCACGATCATGTTCCGTGGTCGCGAGCAGTCCCGGCCGGAGCTCGGCTACCGACTGCTGCAGCGTCTCGCGGAGGACGTGGCCGACCTCGGGTTCGTGGAGTCGAACCCGAAGCAGGACGGCCGCAACATGATCATGGTCCTCGGTCCGCACAAGAAGAAGACCGAGGCGATGGCCGAGGCTCGCCAGGCGCAGGAAGCCCGCAAGGCGGAGGCGAAGGCCAACCCCGGCCGCTCGATGAACGCCGCGGACCCCGACGCCGCCAACGCCGAGGCCCAGTCCGAAGCGCCGGCCGAGGCTTCCGCCGAGGCGTGACCCCCGGGGACGCGAGTCCCCAGGACGTAACCGATACAAGAGCGACGCTCCACCGTGCCCGGTTTCACGACCGGGCATCGGAGCGCCACCGACGAGGAGATAACGGCGCTATGCCGAAGAACAAGTCGCACAGCGGTGCCAGCAAGCGCTTCAAGATCACCGGCTCCGGCAAGGTGCTCCGCGAGCGCGCCGGCAAGCGCCACCTGCTCGAGCACAAGTCGTCCCGTGTGACGCGTCGCCTCACCGGCAACGCCGAGATGGCCCCGGGCGACGCCGCGAAGATCAAGAAGCTTCTCGGCAAGTGACGCCCCGGCGCCTCCACTGAGCGCCGTACGTCAGGACCGGGACCCAATCGATACCGGGCCGTGTGAGGACAACCACGGCCCCGCTACAAGGAGTTAACAAGTGGCACGCGTCAAGCGGGCAGTCAACGCCCACAAGAAGCGCCGGGCGATCCTCGAGCAGGCCTCCGGCTACCGCGGTCAGCGTTCGCGTCTGTACCGCAAGGCCAAGGAGCAGGTCACCCACTCGCTGGTCTACAACTACAACGACCGCAAGAAGCGCAAGGGTGACTTCCGCCAGCTGTGGATCCAGCGCATCAACGCCGCTGCCCGCGCCAACGGCATGACCTACAACCGCTTCATCCAGGGTCTGAAGGCCGCCAACGTCGAGGTGGACCGCAAGATCCTCGCCGAGCTGGCCGTCAACGACGCGGGCGCGTTCGCCGCGCTCGTCGAGGTCGCCCAGAAGGCGCTGCCGAGCGACGTCAACGCGCCGAAGGCCGCGTGACGCTGCGCCGGCTCTGAGCCGACGTGACTGGACCCGCAGGTTCTGAGCCTGCGGGTCCTGTTGTTGCCGTCCCTCCGTGTTCTATCGGCTTGCGGTGCGTCGTGGCTTGTCGCGCAGTTCCCCGCGCCCCTGAAGGAGCGCGTTGCAGTCCGCGTCGATTCAGATGTGAAAGTGAGCAAGAGTGCGTCCCGCCTCGCCCGAACTGATCTCCCCCCGCTCCCCCCGTGTCGCCGCCGCGCGACGGCTGGCGAAGCGGAACTTCCGGGGGAAGGAGCGGCTCTTCCTGGCCGAGGGGCCGCAGGCCGTGCGGGAGGCCGCCGGGCACGGGGACACCCTGGCCGAGGTGTTCGCCACCGCCGAGGCCGCCGAGCGGTACGCCGACATCATCGGCGCCGCCCGTGACAGCGGCGCACGGGTCCACCTCGCCGCCGACACGGTGATCGAGGACATCTCCACCACCGTCACCCCCCAGGGACTGGTCGGGGTCTGCCGGTTCGTGGACACCCCCTTCGACGAGATCCTCGCCGCCCGCCCGAGACTCGTCGCCGTCCTCGCCCACGTCCGCGACCCCGGCAACGCCGGCACCGTGCTGCGCTGCGCCGACGCCGCCGGCGCCGAGGCCGTCGTCCTCACCGACGCCTCCGTCGACCTGTACAACCCCAAGGCCGTACGCGCCTCCGTCGGCTCCCTGTTCCACCTCCCGGTCGCCGTCGGCGTCCCCGTGGAACGGGCTGTGGCCGAGCTGCGCGACGCCGGCGTACGGGTCCTGGCCGCCGACGGCGCGGGCGAGGACGACCTCGACGCCGAACTGGACGCCGGCACCATGGGCGGGCCCACCGCCTGGGTCTTCGGCAACGAGGCCTGGGGCCTGCCCGAGGAGACCCGCGCCCTCGCCGACGCCGTCGTCCGCGTCCCCATCCACGGGAAGGCCGAGAGCCTGAACCTCGCCACCGCCGCCGCCGTGTGCCTCTACGCGTCCGCGCGTGCACAGCGCGCCGCCGGAGGGTGCCGCTCCGTCACCACGGCCTAGTAGGGTGACCAGCTCGGGGACCCCAGACCAGTTGAGAGGCGGGGCACGGGGATGAGTGCCGGCACGAGCAGCGCACCGGGAGCACACCGGACGGGGCGCCCACCCGTGCCGCGCCGGCCCGGCGACCTCGCCGGCCTCGGCATCGGGCCCGACGAGCTGCCCGACGGCCTCGTCGTCGCCGACGAGCACGGGCGGGTGATCTGCTTCAACGCGGCCGCGGCCCGCATCACCGCCGTCCCCGCCGACCGGGCCCTCGGACAGCGCCTCGAAGAGGCCCTCCCGCTGGAGGACCTCGAGGGCCGCCGCTGGTGGCAGCTGACCGACCCCTACGGCGGGCTCGCCATCCGCGTCGGCCAGCCCGAGCGCAACCTGCTGCTCCCCGGCGGCCGCGAGGTCCTCGTCCGCGCCCGCTACGTCCGCACCCGGCCGCTCGGCCCCCTCCACCGCGTCGTCGTCACCCTGCGCGACACCGAGGCCCGCCGCCGCACCGAACGCAGCCACGCCGAGCTGATCGCCACCGTCGCCCACGAACTGCGCTCGCCGCTGACCTCCGTCAAGGGCTTCACGGCGACCCTGCTCGCCAAGTGGGAGCGCTTCACCGACGACCAGAAACGGCTGATGCTGGAGACCGTCGACGCCGACGCCGACCGGGTCACCCGGCTCATCGCCGAACTGCTCGACATCTCCCGCATCGACTCCGGACGTCTCGAACTCCGCCGCCAGCCCGTCGACATCGGCGCCGCCGTCGGCCGCCACATCCAGGCCTACGTCGCCTCCGGCCAGGAGGCCGGCCGGTTCCTGCTCCGCCTCGGCCGGCCCCTGCCCGACCTGTGGGCCGACCCCGACAAGATCGACCAGGTGCTCAGCAACCTCATCGAAAATGCCGTGCGCCACGGCGCGGGAACCGTCACCATCGACATCACGCCCGCGGCGTCCCCCCGGGAAGGGGAGGACACCGGCACGTCGGTCACGGTGAGCGACGAGGGGCCCGGCATCCCGGAGGAATCCATGAACCGCGTCTTCACCCGCTTCTGGCGGGGCAGCAAGCGCGGCGGCACCGGCCTCGGGCTCTACATCGTCAAGGGCATCGTCGAGGCCCACGGCGGCACCATCACGGTCGGCCGCGCCCCCGGCGGCGGCGCCGAGTTCCGATTTACGCTGCCCGTGGCGGCACCGGCGTACCTCACCTGAGACGGCCGAGCACCCCACGGGCGCATTCCGCGTTCCACCACCCCGTTAGACTCGGCCTTTGGCACCTTTGTGTCCCGAAAACCGTGACGAGCCGTCCACGAGTCGGCGACGGGGACCATCAGCATGGGGGCACCTCCCAGCGGTAGCTGGGGGACAATCGGAAGCACGGGAAGAGATGTCGGCACCGAATAAGTCGTACGACCCTGTCGAGGTCGAGGCGTTGAAACCGGAAGAGATCGAGCGCATGCGGGACGAGGCGCTCGCCGCCTTCGCCGCCGCGGACTCGCTCGACGCGCTCCAGGAGGCCAAGGTCGCCCACACCGGCGGGACCTCGCCGCTGTCGCTGGCGAACCGCGAGATCGGCGCCCTGCCCCCGCACGCCAAGGCCGAGGCCGGCAAGCGCGTCGGCCAGGCCCGCGGCGCCGTGAACAAGGCCCTCGCCGCCCGCCAGGCCGAACTGGAGGCCGAGCGCGACGCCCGCGTGCTGGTCGAGGAGGCCGTGGACGTCACACTGCCCCACGACCGCGTGCAGGCCGGCGCCCGCCACCCGCTCACCACGCTCTCCGAGCGCATCGAGGACATCTTCGTGGCCATGGGCTACGAGGTCGCCGAGGGCCCCGAGGCCGAGGCCGAGTGGTTCAACTTCGACGCCCTCAACATCGGCCCGGACCACCCGGCCCGCGGAGAGCACGACACCTTCTTCGTGCAGGGGCCGGAAGGCGGCTCCGGCTCCGGCGTCGTGCTGCGCACCCACACCTCGCCCGTGCAGATCCGCTCCGCGCTCGACCGCGAGCCGCCGGTCTACGTGATCTGCCCCGGCCGTGTGTACCGCACCGACGAGCTGGACGCCACGCACACCCCCGTCTTCCACCAGGTCGAGCTCCTCGCCATCGACGAGGGCCTGACCATGGCGGACCTCAAGGGCACCCTGGACCACATGGTCCAGTCGCTGTTCGGCGCGGAGATGAAGACCCGGCTGCGGCCGAACTTCTTCCCCTTCACCGAGCCGAGCGCCGAGATGGACATGCTCTGCTACGTCTGCAGGGGCGCGTCCGTCGGCAACCCCGACCGGCCCTGCCGCACCTGCTCCAGCGAGGGCTGGATCGAGCTGGGCGGCTGCGGCATGGTCAACCCGCGGGTGCTCGTCGCCTGCGGCGTCGACCCCGAGAAGTACAGCGGCTTCGCCTTCGGGTTCGGCATCGAGCGGATGCTGATGTTCCGCCACAACGTCGAGGACATGCGAGACATGGTCGAGGGTGACGTCCGGTTCACCCGGCCGTTCGGGATGGAGATCTGATGCGGATCCCGCTTTCTTGGCTGCGGGAGTACGTCGACCTGCCGGCGACGGAGACCGGCCGTGACGTACAGGCCAAGCTCATTTCGGCGGGCCTCGAGGTCGAGACCGTCGAGCACCTCGGCGCCGACCTCAAGGGCCCCCTCGTCGTCGGCCAGGTGCTGACCATCGAGGAGCTGGAGGGCTTCAAGAAGCCGATCCGCTTCTGCACCGTCGACGTCGGCCAGGCCAACGGCACCGGTGAGCCCCAGGAGATCGTCTGCGGCGCCCGCAACTTCGCCGTCGGCGACAAGGTCGTCGTGGTCCTGCCCGGTGCCACCCTGCCCGGTGGCTTCTCGATCTCCGCCCGCAAGACCTACGGCAAGGTCTCCCACGGCATGATCTGCTCCAGCGACGAGCTGGGCATGGGCGACGACGGCACCCACGGCATCATCGTGCTGCCGCCGGAGACCGAGGTCGGCAAGGACGCCATCGAGCTGCTCGAACTGGTCGACGAGGTCCTGGACATCGCCGTCACCGCCAACCGCGGCGACTGCCTGTCCATCCGCGGCGTCGCCCGCGAGACCGCCATCGCCTACGGCCTGCCGCTGCGCGACCCGGCCCTCCTCGACGTCCCCGGCCCGAACGCCTACGGCTACCCCGTGAAGATCGCCGACCCCACGGGCTGCGACCGCTTCACCGCCCGCACGGTCACCGGCCTCAGCCCCGAGGCACGCTCCCCGATCTGGCTCCAGCGGCGCCTGCAGAAGGTCGGCATGCGCCCGATCTCGCTCGCCGTCGACGTCACCAACTACGTGATGACGGAGCTCGGCCAGCCCCTGCACGCCTACGACCGCTCCCTGGTCCAGGGCACCATCGGCGTGCGCCGGGCCGAGGAGGGCGAGAGGATCGTCACCCTCGACGGCGTCGAGCGGAAGCTGCACGCCGAGGACCTGGTCATCACCGACGACCGCGGCCCCATCGGCCTCGCCGGCGTCATGGGCGGCGCCGACACGGAGATCGCCGACCACAGCGACACCGAGAACGCGACGAGTGACGTGGTCATCGAGGCCGCCCACTTCGACGCGGTGTCCGTCGCGCGCACCGCCCGCCGGCACAAGCTGTCCTCCGAGGCCTCCCGCCGCTTCGAGCGCGGCGTCGACCCGCAGGCCGCGGCCGCCGCCGCGCAGCGCACCGTCGACCTGCTGGTGCTCCTCGCCGGCGGCACCGCCGAGGCCGGCGTCACCGAGATCAGCGCCCCCTCCGCGCCGCGCACCATCGCCATGCCCGCCGACCACCCGGACAAGGTCGCGGGCGTGACCTACGGCCGCGAGACCGTCGTACGCCGTCTTCAGGAGGTCGGCTGCGATGTCTACGGGCAGGACGAGCTGATCGTCACCGTCCCGTCCTGGCGGCCCGACCTCACCGACCCGAACGACCTGGCCGAAGAGGTCATCCGCCTGGAGGGCTACGAGAACCTGCCCTCCACGCTGCCCCGGCCCCCGGCGGGCCGCGGCCTCACCGCCCGCCAGCGGCTGCACCGCCGCGTCGGGCGGGCGCTGGCCGGCGCCGGTTACGTCGAGGCGCCGAACTACCCGTTCGTCAGCGAGCAGGTCTTCGACCAGCTCGGCCTGGACGCCGACGACCCGGCCCGCCGCGTCGTCAGGCTGGTCAACCCGCTCAGCGACGAGGAGCCCGCGCTGCGGACCTCGCTGCTGCCGGGCCTGCTCGGCGCCCTGCGCCGCAACGACGGCCGGGGCTCGCACGACCTCGCCCTCTTCGAGACCGGCCTGGTCTTCCACCCGCGCGACGAGCAGCGTGTCGCCGCCTCCCTGCCCGTGGACCGGCGCCCCGGCGAGGAGGACATCGCCGCGCTGAACGCCGCACTGCCCGACCAGCCCCGGCACGTCGCCGTCGTCCTCGCGGGCGCCCGCGAGCAGGCCGGCTGGTGGGGCAAGGGCCGCCCGGCCGACTGGGCCGACGCCGTCGAGGCGGGACGCCTCGTGGCACGGGAGGCGGGGGCCGAACTGGGCATCCGCAAGGGCCAGTACGGCCCCTGGCACCCGGGCCGCTGCGCCGAGCTGTTCGTCACCGTGGACGGCGAGGAGCGGGTCATCGGCCACGCCGGTGAGCTGCACCCGCGGGTCGTGAAGGCCCTGGGCCTGCCCGCGCGCGCCTGCGCGATGGAACTGGACCTCGACACCCTGGAGCGGGTCGGCGACAACACCCCGCAGGCGCCGGGCATCTCCACGTTCCCCGTCGCCACGCAGGACGTCGCCCTGGTCGTCGACGCGTCCGTCCCGGCGGCGGACGTCGAGGCGGCGCTGCGCGAGGGCGCGGGTGAACTCCTGGAGTCCATCCGGCTCTTCGACGTCTACGACAACGCCGAGCAGCTCGGCGAGGGGCGCAAGTCCCTGGCGTACGCGCTGCGTTTCCGCGCGGGGGACCGGACGCTGACGGTCGACGAGGCGTCCGCGGCCCGTGACGCGGCGGTCGCCCTCGCGGGCGAGCGGGTCGGAGCGGTGCTGCGGGGTTAGCGGGTGCGCCCGAGGGCGTGGGGTTCTGCCGGTCGGCGGCCGCGGGTACGCCGTGGTCGCTCGCGCAGTTCCCCGCGCCCCTCGGGGACGCCGACCTGACGCCGGCAAAGGGTGCGGGGAACTGCGCGACCAGCCACAGCGCGTCCGCAGGCGACAACACCCCCGCACCCTGACCGGTGCTCAGCCGCACCGTGGGAGCCGGCGGAGCCGTCCGCCCCGCCACGGAGTGTCGGGCAGGCAGCCGGGCGGACGGCGTGGAACGGGCCGCCGCACTGATACGAGGGGGAGCCGGCGGCCCGGCCGGCCTCTTTCGAGGCAGCCCAGTCAACCGCCCCCGCACGCCCCGCGGCAACGCGCGCACGGCGCGGATGCGCGCACTCCGTTCACACCCCGTGTGAAACCCGGCACACTACGCTGTCGGGCATCGGAACACCCGGGGGGCACCATGCAGCCCAACACTCTCCTCGACGCGATCCTCGACGAGGCGGGCGTCTCGCACGCGGGGCTGGCCGCGCGCGTCAACCAGGCGGGGCGGGCACGCGGGCTCACCCTGCGGTACGAACACACCGCCGTCGCCCGGTGGCTGAAGGGCCAGCGGCCGCGCGGCCAGGTCCCCGACCTGATCTGCGAGGTGCTCGCCCGCCGGCTGCACCGCCCCGTCACCCTCGACGACATCGGCCTCGGCGTGCCCGGGGAGCCGGCCGCCGCGCACACCGGCCCGCTGACCGGGTTCGTGGAACGCGCGACCGCCCTGTGGCGCTCCGACCAGCAGCGGCGCCCGCACATCCTCGGCGCCCCCGCCCTCACCGGGACACCCGCCGTGATGCCGGTGTGGGAGTGGGAGAACCCGCCCGAGGACGCGGACGTCTCCCGCGGCGGCCGGCACCGGGTCACCGCCGCCGACCTGGAGATGCTGCGCGCGGCCCGCACCCACTACGAGCAGATGTACCGCAAGGCCGGCGGCATCGCGACGCGCGCCCGCATCGTCGGCTTCCTCAACGCCGAGGCCGCCCCGCTGCTGCGCGGCGGCTACACCGACGCCACCGGCCGCCGGCTCCACCGCGCCACCGGCGGCCTGGTCGCCGTCGCCGGCATCTGCGCGTACGACTCCGACGCCCACGGACTCGCCCAGCGCTACTTCCACCAGGCGCTGCGCCTCGCCAAGGCCAGCGGCGACCGGGGACTGGGCGCCTACGTCATCGCGCTGATCGTCAACCAGGCGCTGTTCCTGCGGGAGTACCGGCAGGCCGTCGCCTTCGCCGAGGCGGCCCTGCGCGCCGCCGGCCGGCACATCACCCCCGCTCTCGCCTCCGACCTGTACGCGATGCAGGCGAAGGCGTACGCCCGCCTCGGCGACGGCACGAGCGCCCTGTCCTGCATCCGGCGGGCCGAGCGGGCGGCCGAACGCATCCGGCCCGGGCACGAGCCCGCCGAGACCGGCTATGTCCAGCCCGGCCTGGTCAACGTCCAGGTGGCGGAGGCACTGCTGAACCTCGGCGAACTTGCGGCGGCCGGGGAGCACGCCGCGAAGGCCGTCGGCAGCCCGGCGCACGACCGGGGCCGCGTGCACCGGCTCGCCATGCTCAGCACCGTCGAACTGCGCCGGGGCGACGCGGAGAAGGCGGTGGCCACCGCCGTGCAGATGGCCGAACAGGCCCGGGGGACGGAGTCGCAGCGCCTGCGCGACAGACTCCGCGCGGTACGCGAGCACCTCGTGCGCAGCGGCTGCGCCGGCACGGCCGAGGCCGCGGAACTCATCGACAGGGCCCTGCGCGTACCCCTCTAGCCCTCTGCTCCCCGAGAAGTCCTGCGCCGTCCCTGCGCCGGGAGCGGCCGCCGTGCGCCTGCTGCCGGGCCGCTCCTGCTGGGATATTGCCACCCACCTCACGAAAGGTGGCAGATCCATGCAGTGGACGAAACGGAACGAACAGCATGTGTACGCGAATCGCTGGTTCAGTGTGAACCTCGCCGACGTGGGGGGGGGGGGCGGGGGGCCCCCCCCCCCCATCCACAACCCGATGCGCCCCCGGGGCGTCGCGACGGGGGTGAACGAGGCGAACGAGGTCCGCCAGCTGTTGCGGGCCCGCGA
>NZ_JBIAHR010000006.1:173511-199253 GCF_042870695.1 Streptomyces sp. NPDC006384 | reverse complement strand
CCAGCTCGGGTGGAAGATCCTTTTTTTGCACTAAACTAAATCAACTGATTTTTTCCCCCAAGCGTTGTTTCTTTTTCACCCGGCCCGCGCCCCCCCCCCCGCCCGCCCCCCCCCCCCACCACTTCCTCATCCGGATGCGCCCCGTGGCCGTCGCGACGGTGGTCAACGAGGCGAACGAGGTCCTCCTGCTGTGGCGGCACCGCTTCATCACCGACAGCTGGGGCTGGGAGCTCGCGGCCGGCGTCGTCGAGGACGGCGAGGACCTCGCGGCGGCCGCGGCCAGGGAACTGGAGGAGGAGACCGGCTGGCGTCCGGGCCCGCTGCGCCACCTCCTGAGCGTGGAGCCGTCCAACGGGCTCACCGACGCCCGGCACCACGTCTACTGGGCCGACGAGGGCGAGTACGTCGGACACCCCGTGGACGACTTCGAGTCGGACCGCCGCGAGTGGGTGCCCCTCAAACTCGTCCCCGACCTGATCGCCCGCGGGGAGGTCCCGGCCGCCGGCATGGCGGCCGCGCTGCTCCTCCTGCACCACCTGCGGCTCGGCCAGGACACCGTGACGTGACCCCCGGCACGGCCCCGGCGTGACCGGCCGCGCATGATGCCCGGCGGAGGTGTTCCGGCCCGTCCCGCGGGCAGGCGTGGAGGGTGTGTGAGAATCCGCGGGCCCGGTGTGCGTACGGTGTGGGAATGCCACGGGCCCGGCGCCGTGCCGGGTGCCGGGTCCGTACAGTGGGCGCTCACCACGGCCGCCCGGGGCACGGGGCGGCCGGTGGCCGGGGCCGACGAGGTCCGCTGTTCCGCGGCGGCGCCCTTCGGGCCGGATCGCGTGGACCTCTCCTTCCGGGGCGACGGTGCGCCGTCTCCCGTGGGGAGAGGACGGCGCCCGCGGCCGACGGCACAGAACCGGATGAGAACATGCAGGGACGTGGACGCCCCATGAGCGCTCTGCGCCTCCCCGCCCGGGACTGCCGTGACACCGTCACTGTTGCCCCCGGGGGCAACAGCACGATGGTTTTCCCTTCCGGGTGTTCCATGCGGTCCGGTCGCCGGCCGTGGTGCCGTGAGTTGCCATCTTCCCGTGCGACACCGTTCTGGAGAGCTGAGTGCGAATAAGGAAAACGGCCGAGTGGAAAGCGGGCGGCGGGCCCCGGCCCCCCGAGGCCCGGCAAGGACGCGGCGGGGAACGGCTCTACGTCCTGGACGGACTGAGGCTTCTCGCGGCCCTCATGGTCGTTCTCTACCACTACGTCGCGTTCGGCGGGGGGTGGGACGACTCGCAGGAACAGCTCTTCCCCGTCCTCTTCGGGCCGTCCGCCTACGGATGGCTCGGCGTCGACCTGTTCTTCATGATCAGCGGGTTCGTCATCTGCATGAGCTCCTGGGGACGCACCCTCTCCCACTTCTTCGTCTCACGCGTGATCCGGCTCTATCCCGCCTACTGGTTCGGCATCATCGTGACCACCGTCGTGGTGTTCCTCATGCCCGGCGGCATCGCCCCGCTGCCGTGGCGCGACGTACTGGTCAACATGACCATGCTGCAGCGGCCCATGGGGATCGACGACGTCGAGGGCGTCTACTGGACCCTCTGGGCGGAACTGCGGTTCTACCTGCTCTTCGCCCTCGTCGTGTGGCGGGGGGTCACCTACCGGCGCGTGGTCGCCTTCTGCTGTGTCTGGGCGACCGCCGCGACACTGGCGATGCGCAGCGGCCCCAACCCGGTCAGCGACCTGCTGATGGCGCAGGACTGCTGGTTCTTCATCGCCGGTCTGGCCTTCTACCTGATGTACCGCTTCGGGCAGAACCTCCTGCTGTGGGGGATGATCGCCTTCTGCTTCGTCATGGGCAACCACACAGCGCTGCCCACCTGGCGCGGGACGCTGGAGCGCGTCGGTGACGATGTCCCCGGCTGGGGGGTGACGGCCGTGATCGCGGCCTTCTTCCTCGTCATGGCGGGAGTCGCCCTGGGCCGGTTCCGCCGGATCGGCTGGACCTGGCTGACCACGGCGGGTGCGCTCACCTACCCCCTCTACCTCCTGCACGAGTCCATCGGCTGGGAGGTGTTCGCCCGGCTCCAGTACACGGTCGATCCACGGGTCCTTCTGGGAGCGACGGTGGCGGGGATGCTTCTGCTCTCCTACCTGGTGCACAAGTGGGTGGAAAAGCCGCTGTCCAGGCGTCTCAAGGTCGCCCTGACCAGAGCCTTCGAACAGGTCAGGACCGAGGGGGCCACGGACCGGGACCGCACACCGGCTCGCGGCGTGCTCCTGTCCCCGGAGCCCGGCCGCCCGAGCGCCGAACCGCTCGCCCAGGCCCGCGGCACCACCGGACTCCAGACGACAGGAGCCGCGTCCCGCGGCCCGTCCGACGGCCGGTGAGCCGAGGCGCGAAGCGCCGCGGTGGCCCATGGGCCACCGCATGCCGAAGCGGCCCCGCCCTCCCGGGAGAGCGGGGCCGCCGTCGTCGGCCGATCAGCCGTAGGTGTAGAACCCCGAGCCGGTCTTGCGGCCGAGCCGGCCCGCGTCGACCATGCGCTGGAGCAGCGGGGGAGCGGCGTACAGCGGCTCCTTGTACTCCTCGTACATGGAGTAGGCGACCGAGGCGACGGTGTCCAGGCCGATCAGGTCGGACAGCTTGAGCGGTCCCATCGGGTGGGCGCAGCCCATCTCCATGCCGTTGTCGATGTCCTCGCGGCTGGCGATGCCCGACTCGAACATCCGGATCGCGGACAGCAGGTAGGGGATCAGCAGCGCGTTGACCACGAAGCCGGAGCGGTCCTGGGCGCGGATGGCGTGCTTGCCGAGCGCCTTCTCCGCGAAGAGCTGCGCCCGGCTGAGCGTGCCCTCGGAGGTGGTGAGCGCCGGGATCAGCTCGACGAGCTGCTGCACCGGGGCCGGGTTGAAGAAATGGATGCCGATGACGTGGTCGGGCCGCGAGGTGGCGACCGCCAGCTTCACCAGCGGGATCGAGGAGGTGTTGGAGGCCAGGATCGCGTCCGGCCGGGTCACGACCTGGTCGAGCACCTGGAAGATCTCGGTCTTGACCTGCTCGTTCTCGACGACGGCCTCGATGACGAGGTCACGGTCGGCGAATTCGCCCAGGTCGGTGGTGAAGCTCAGGCGCGCCTGCGTCGCCGCCAGCTCCTCCTCGGTGATCTTGCCGCGCCCGGCGGCCTTGGAGAGGGAGTTGAACAGCCGGGTCCGGCCGATCTCCAGGGCCTCGCCGGTGGTCTCGGCGACCTTCACCTCCAGGCCGGATCGGGCGCAGACCTCGGCGATGCCCGCCCCCATCTGACCGCAGCCCACCACGCCGACGCGTGCGATATCTCCCGAGATGCCGGTCACATCGTCCCTTTCGCTGACTTCACGGTGAGGCAGGCCCGCCGGGATCCCCGGCTCCTGCTCCGATCGAGCACGTTACCCCCGGAGTGCCGCCGATCCCTCTTCCGGGTCGGGCATGCTGAGGTCCCGTGGACGATCCGTGACCGTGCGGATCCGCAGAGTTCTGGAGGTCTTGCCATGGGCGGTGTCTCGCGACGCGCCTTCGCGGTGGCCGCGTTGTCGGCGCTGACGACGGTCCCCGCGGCGTCGGCGGCTCCCGCGCCACCGGCGCCGGAGGGCCGGGGAGGGGGCCGGGGCGGCGCCGCCGTCACCGGGATGCGGGGAATGTGGCTGGCCACGGTGGGCAACCGCGACTGGCCCACCCGGGCGGGCCTGCGGGCGTCGGAGCAGCGCGCGGAACTGATCGGGCATCTCGACACCGCGGTCCGGCACCGCCTCAACACCGTGTTCTTCCAGGTGCGGCCCACGGCCGACGCGCTGTGGCCGTCGGCGTACGAGCCCTGGTCGCAGTACCTGTCCGGCAGCCAGGGCCGGGACCCCGGGTGGGACCCGCTGGGGACGGCCGTGGAGGAGGCGCACGCCCGGGGCCTGGAGCTGCACGCCTGGTTCAACCCGTACCGCGTCGCCCTGCACGACGACCCGTCGCGCCTGGTGGCCTCGCACCCCGCCCGCAGGAACCCCGGCTGGGTGGTGCCGTACGGCGGGAAGCTCTACTACGATCCGGGGCTGCCCGAGGTCCGGGCCTTCGTGCAGGACGCGATGCTCGACGCGGTGCGGAAGTACCCCGTCGACGGCGTCCACTTCGACGACTACTTCTACCCGTACCCGGTGGCGGGGCAGAGCTTCGACGACGCCGCCACCTACCGCGCCCACGGCGCCGGCTTCTCCGGCCGGGCCGCCTGGCGGCGGGACAACATCGACCGGCTGGTGCGGGAGACGGCGGCCCGTGTGAAGCGGACCCGGCCCACCGCCCGCTTCGGGGTCAGCCCCTTCGGCGTGTGGCGCAACGCGGCCACCGACGCGCGCGGCTCGCGGACCACCGCCGGCGTGCAGACCTACGACGACCTGTACGCGGACACCCGCAAGTGGGTCCGCGAGGGCTGGCTCGACTACATCGTGCCGCAGCTGTACTGGCACATCGGCCAGAGCGCCGCCGACTACGCGGTGCTGCTGCCCTGGTGGGCAAAGGTGGCCCGGGGCAGCCGCACCCGGCTGTATGTGGGGGAGGCGCTCTACAAGGCCGGTGACCGGGCACAGGCGGCCGCGTGGCAGGACGCGGGGGAGCTGTCGCGGCACCTCGCGCTGGCCGGTGACCATCCGGAGGTGCGCGGGCACGTCTTCTTCGCCGCGAAGGACGTGGCCGACGACCGGATCGGCGCGATGGCGCGGGTGACCGCCGACCACTACCGGCAGCCCGCGGCCACCCCGCGCTGAGCCACGCCCGGCTCTCCCGCCGGGCTGCACCCGGCTCTCCCGCCGGACTGGAGCCGGGTCTTCCGCCGGGCCGGACCCGGGTTCCTCCGCCGTGCTAGATCCGCATCTCCCCGCCGGACCGTGTCTGCGTCTCCCTGTGCCGGATCTCGGAGTCGGGGCCGGGCGAGCACACCGCCTCGCGCCCGTCCTCGAACCGGACCCGGTACGGGGGAGAACCCTTGTCGCCCATCACTTCGACTATCTCGGCGACCTTGTCGTGTTCGCCGACCACCCGGCCGTGCTGCACCAGCTGGTCGCCCTTCGTCGCGTGCATCCGTGAGGCCTCCTCACATCCGTGCCGCTCAGCCCCGGGCCCGCTGCGTGACCGCGATGCACACCAGCACCGCCGCCGCCGTCAGCGGAGCGGCCACCGTCAGGCGCTCACCCAGGAGAAGTACCGACCACACCAGTGTGAGCAGCGGCTGGGCCAGCTGCAACTGGCTGGCCTTCGGTACGCCGATGGCCGCCATGCCCCGGTACCAGACGACCAGGCCGAGGAACTGCGAGCCCGCCGCCACCCACAGCAGCCCGGTCACACTGTGCGCGGTCAGACGCACGGGCTCGTACGCCAGTGCCAGCGCCGCGGCGGGCACGGTGAGCGGCAGGCACAGCACCAGCGCCCAGCCGATGACCTGCCAGCCCGGCATCACCCGGGCCAGCCGGCCGCCCTCGGCGTAACCGGCCGCGCACACCAGCAGCGCGCCGAAGAGATACGCGTCGGCCGTCGTCAGGGCGCCGCCGCTCTGCTGCACGGTGAACGCCACCACCGCCGCCGCGCCCGCCAGCGCCGCGATCCAGAAGGCGCGCGAGGGACGGTTGCCGGTCCGCAGCGCGGACAGCACGGCGGTGGTCAGCGGGAGCAGGCCGACCACGACGGCCGCGTGCGCGGTGGTCGAGGTCTGCAGCGCGAGCGTGGTCAGCAGGGGGAAGCCCAGGACCACCCCGGCGGCGACCACCGCGAGGCCCGGCCAGTGCCGCCCGGCGGGCACCGGAACCCTCAGCGCCAGCAGGCACCCTCCGGCGATCACGGCGGCGAGGACGCTGCGCACGGCGACCAGCGACCAGGGGCCGAAGCCCTCCAGACCCCACGCGGTGGCGGGGAAGGTGAGCGAGAAGGCGACGACGCCGAGCGCCGCCGACAGGGCCCCGGCGGTCGCTCCGTCGGATGCCGTTCCCGGGACGTCGACCGCTATCTTCGTGGGGGCGGTAGCGCTACTCTGTGCTCTCATGCATGAGCGTAGCAGTGTCACTGATCTGGCGAACCGGTTGCGGGGGGAGCTCGACCGCTACTCGCCCGGTGGAAAGCTGCCGTCGAGTCGTGCCCTCGTCGACCGCTTCCGGGTGAGCCCGGTGACCGTCTCCCGCGCTCTGGCGCAGCTGGCCGCCGAGGGGCTCGTGGTGACCCGGCCCGGCGCGGGCGCCTTCCGGGCCCCGGCGCGGCCCGTCCCGGCCCCCGCCGGGGACACCTCCTGGCAGGAGGTCGCGCTCAGCGCCGACAGCGCCGCCGACCTCGTGCCGCGCTCGGTGGACGCCTCGGGCGTCCTGGTCTCGCTGGCCGCGCCGCCGCCCGGTGTCGTCGAGTTCAACGGCGGCTACCTGCATCCCTCCCTCCAGCCGGAGCGGGCGATGGCGGCGGCCCTGTCCCGGGCCGGCCGCCGTCCCGGCGCCTGGGGGCGGCCCCCGATGGAAGGACTCCCCGAGCTGCGGGAGTGGTTCGCCCGCAGCATCGGCGGAACGGTCACGGCCGCCGAGGTGCTCGTCACCTCCGGCGGGCAGTCGGCGCTGACCACCGCCCTGCGCGCCCTCGCCCCGCCCGGCGCGCCCGTCCTCGTCGAGTCCCCGACCTACCCGGGCATGCTGGCCATCGCCCGGGCGGCCGGCCTGCGCCCGGTGCCGGTCCCCGTCGACACCGACGGAGTGCGGCCGGCCCTGCTCGCCGACGCCTTCCGCGCCACCGGCGCCCGCGTCTTCGTCTGCCAGCCCCTCTTCCAGAACCCGACCGGTGCCGTACTCGCCCCCGAACGGCGCGGCGAGGTGCTGCGCATCGCCCGCGAGGCCGGCGCCTTCGTCGTCGAGGACGACTTCGTACGGCGGCTCGTGCACGAGGACGCGGGTCCCCTGCCGCGCCCGCTGGCCGCCGACGATCCCGACGGCGTCGTCGTCCACGTCTGCTCGCTGACCAAGGCGACCTCGCCCAGCTTCCGGGTGAGCGCCCTGGCCGCGCGCGGTCCCGTGCTGGAGCGGCTGCGGGCCATCCAGGTCGTCGACACCTTCTTCGTGCCCCGGCCCCTGCAGGAGGCGGCGCTCGAACTCGTCGGCTCTCCCGCCTGGCCGCGCCATCTGCGCGCGGTCTCCACCGAGCTGAAGGCCCGCCGCGACGCGATGACGTCCGCGCTGCGCCTGCACCTGCCCGAGTTCGCGCCGGCTCACATCCCGACCGGCGGCTACCACCTGTGGCCGAGGCTGCCCGACGGCACGGAGGAGTCCGCGCTGACCGCCGCCGCCCTGCGCGCGGGCGTCGCGATCACGCCGGGGCGCCCCTACTTCAGCGCCGAACCCCCGGCCCCCCACCTGCGGCTGAGCTTCGCCGCGGTGGCCGGGACGGACGAGATCGCGCAGGGGGTGCGGCGGCTGAGCACGGCCTGGGCCGAGGTGCGGGAGCGGACGGGGGCCCGCGGCTGAACCGGCCGGCGCCCCGCCCGGCCGCACGACGTGCCCGCCGGGCCGGCGGCGCGCGGCCCGGTCCGGACGAAAGACCCTAGCCCTCGCGCACGTGGTCGGTGGTCAGCAGCAGGTCCTTGGCCGGGCCGGTCACGCGCCACACCGTCCGCCAGCGGTCCGCGTCCCGGACGGTGAACTCGCCGCGGTAGAGGTCCGCGGCGCAGGGATGGCCGGCGGCATGGCGTCCCGACGTCAGGTCCAGGTGGTGGAAGGGGCGGCCGTCCGCGAAGCGCACCTCGGCCGTGCCCGGCGCCTCGCCCGGCTCGTAGCGCAGGGTCCGCTCGGCGGGGCGTGTCACGCCGTGCCAGGTGAACAGGCCGGACTCGTGGCCGCGCAGGCCGCCGCCCTCCCCTGGCTCGAACACGGTCGTCCCCTCGAAGCGGCCGGTGTCGCCGCTCGCGAGGTCATGCGCCGTCCGCTCCGTGCGCCACCGCCCCGCCAGATACTCCAGTACGTCCGGTACCGGCCAGAACTCGCCCATCCCGTACCGCTCTTCCGTTCCACGGATTGTTGCGCGACCCATTGACGCGCACCTGTCCCCTCCCTATGTTGCCGTTCGAAGTGCTGATCGCCATCCGATATTTCGAACGACCCCTAGTGAGAGCCGCGGAGTATCCATGTCACGCACCCGCCTGAGACTCGGTCTCGGCGCCACCGCTCTTCTGACCGCCACGGCCTTGCTGCCGTCCTCCGCCCACGCGGAGGCGGTCGCCGACTACACGATCACCGTCGACCCGTCCGCCACGGGTGCCGCGATCGACGACACGATGTACGGCGTCTTCTACGAGGACATCAACCGTGCCGCCGACGGCGGTCTGTACGCCGAGCTGGTCCAGAACCGGTCCTTCGAGTACTCCACCGCCGACAACGGCTCGTACACGCCGCTCACCTCCTGGTCGGTCGACGGCACGGCCGAGGTCGTGAACGACGCCGGACGGCTGAACGAGCGCAACCGCAACTACCTCTCCCTCGGCGCCGGTTCGTCGGTCACCAACGCCGGCTACAACACCGGCATCCGCGTCGAGAAGGGCAAGAGGTACGACTTCTCGGTGTGGGCCCGTGCCGAGAGCGGCACCACCCTCACCGTCTCCCTGCGGGACAGCGCGGGCACGCTGGCGAAGGTGCGGCAGGTGGCCGCCAAGGGGAAGTGGCGCAAGTACACCGCCACCTTCACCGCGACCCGCACCAGCAACCGCGGCCGCCTCGCCGTCGCCACCACCGCGCCCGCCGCCCTCGACATGGTGTCCCTCTTCCCCCGCGACACCTACAAGGGCCAGTCCAACGGCCTGCGCAAGGACCTCGCCGAGAAGATCGAGGCCCTGAACCCCGGCTTCCTGCGCTTCCCCGGCGGCTGCCTGGTCAACACCGGTTCCATGAAGGACTACAGCGCCGAGTCCAACTGGGAGCGCAAGCGTGCCTACCAGTGGAAGGACACCATCGGCCCCGTCGAGGAGCGCGCCACCAACGCCAACTTCTGGGGCTACAACCAGAGCTACGGCCTCGGCTACTACGAATACTTCCGCTTCGCCGAGGACATCGGCGCGATGCCCCTGCCCGTCGTGCCCGCGCTGGTCACCGGCTGCGGCCAGAACAAGGCCGTCGTCGACGACGCGCTGCTGAAGCGGCACATCCAGGACACCCTGGACCTCATCGAGTTCGCCAACGGCCCCGCCACCTCCACCTGGGGCAAGAAGCGCGCGCAGATGGGCCACCCCAAGCCCTTCGGCCTCACCCACATCGGCGTCGGCAACGAGGAGAACCTGCCCCGGGAGTTCATGGAGCGCTTCAAGGAGTTCCGCGCCGCCATCGAGGCGAAGTACCCGGACATCACGGTCATCTCCAACTCGGGTCCGGACGACACCGGCGCCGTCTTCGACACCGCCTGGCAGCTCAACCGCGAGGCCGGCGTCGACATGGTCGACGAGCACTACTACAACAGCCCGCAGTGGTTCCTCCAGAACAACGACCGCTACGACTCCTACGACCGCAAGGGCCCCAAGGTCTTCCTCGGCGAGTACGCCTCCCAGGGCAACGCCTGGAAGAACGCCCTGTCCGAGGCCGCCTTCATGACCGGCCTGGAGCGCAACGCCGACATCGTCAAGCTCGCCTCCTACGCCCCGCTGCTCGCCAACGAGGACTACGTGCAGTGGAGCCCGGACATGATCTGGTTCAACAACCGGGCCTCCTGGAACTCGGCCAACTACGAGGTCCAGAAGCTGTTCATGAACAACACCGGTGACCGCGTCGTTCCGTCCGAGGCCACCGGGACGCCCGACATCAGCGGCCCCATCACCGGCGCCGTCGGCCTGTCCACGTGGGCGACCAGCGCGGCCTACGACGACGTGAAGGTCACCTCCGCCGACGGTAAGACCCTGCTGTCCGACGACTTCTCCGGCGACGCCTCGCAGTGGAAGCACAGCGGCGCCGGGAGCTGGACCGTCCAGGACGGCCAGTACGTCCAGACCGACGCCGCCGCCGAGAACACCCTGGTCACCGCCGGTGACCCGGCCTGGCAGAACTACGACCTGCACGTGAAGGCCACCAAGAAGTCCGGCAAGGAGGGCTTCCTCGTCGCCTTCGGCGTCAAGGACACCGGCAACTACTACTGGTGGAACCTGGGCGGCTGGAACAACACCCAGTCCGCCGTCGAGCAGGCCTCGGACGGCGGCAAGTCGACGATCCTGTCGAAGGCCGGCTCGATCGAGACGGGCCGCGCCTACGACATCGACATCAAGGTCCGCGGCCGCCAGGTCACCCTCTACCTCGACGGCAAGGAGTGGGGCAGCTTCACCGACGACAAGCCGGCCGAGCCGTTCCGCCAGATCGTCACCGAGGACGAGCGGACCGGCGAGCTGATCGTCAAGGTCGTCAACGCCCAGGACAAGGCGGCCCGCACCGCCGTCGACCTCGGCGGGGCCAAGGTCGCCTCCAAGGCGCGGGTCACCACCCTCGCCGCCGACCAGGACGCCGTGAACACCGAGACGGACACCCCGGTGACCCCGGTGACGTCCACCTTCTCGGGAGTGGCGGGCAAGTTCACGTACACCTTCCCGGCGAACTCCGTCACCTTCCTCAGGATCAAGCAGAGGTAGTCCTCCGGGCCCTTTCGGCCCTTCGGGTTCCTCCCGGTCCTTCCGGAGCGTGGGCCGCTGTCCGAGCGACAGCGGCCCACGCTCATGTGCGTTCCGGGGCATGCCCTTCCCACGCGGCCCCGGCGGCACATGACGGCGATTCAATTGGTCCCCGGATCACTTGCGCGTCGGCTCGCGTTTCCCTGACGGAAACAGGCCGCTGGTGAGAATGCTGCTGCGCATTCGCATTCGCGGCACCCGTTCCGGGCGACGGCACAGCCATCGGGAAGCAGGCCGTCCAGGTCGGCGAATCAGCAACGCGCGGGGAGTGACCTCCCCTCCCCCCGACGAGACGCCGTACGTCCCGAACATTCCTGGGAGCCTGCCGAAAATGGATCGTCCAAGCCTGCCGAGGGCCGTTCTCGGAGCCGTCCGGCGACGAGCGGACGGGGACGAGGGCGGGGGCGCCCCCGACGGCGGTCCGGCCTCCATACCCTGGTGGCGGCGGCCCGGACAGTCCGCCGCCCTGCTGGCCGCGCTGCTCACCGCCACCGCCTTCTGCGCGGCCGACGCCGTCGCCGGCAGCTTCCCCTTCGGCTCCCGCACCCGCAGCGTCAACGACCTGGGCAACCAGTACGTGCCCTTCCACGCCCACCTGTGGGACCTGCTGCACGGACGCGCCGACGGCGGCCTGCTGGTCAACTGGCAGTCCGGGTACGGCTCCAGCTTCCTGCCCGACCTCGGCACGTACCTCAGCAGCCCCTTCGCCCCGCTGGTCGCGCTCTTCCCGCGCGACGAGATCGACCTCGCGGTCTACACCGTCACCGTGCTGAAGACCATGGCGGCCGGCGCCGCCATGGCCTGGCTGCTGCTCCGCCTGCGCCCGGGCCGCTGGTGGGCGGCGGGGCTGCTGGGCGCCGCCTACGCCCTGTGCGGTTGGTCCCTGGCGGACGCCTCCTACAACCCGATGTGGCTGGACGGCCTCGTCGCGCTGCCCCTGCTCTGCATGGTCGGCGAATGGGCGCTGACCGGGCGGCGCCGGCTGCTCGGCGTGGTGATCGTGGCGCTCGCCTGGATCGCCAACTTCTACACCGCCTACATGGCCACCCTCGGCGCCGGCCTGGTGCTGCTGCTGCGGCTGTGGCTCGGCGGGCTGCCGCGCGGACGCGCCCTGGCCGCCACGGGCCGGGCCACCGTCACCGTCGTCCTCGGCGTGGGCCTGTCCGCGCCGCTGGTGGCGGTGGTCTACCTCGGCACCAAGCACGCCTACCCGGGCCGGGTCACCCACTTCTCACCGGTGCCCGCCGAGGACATTCTGGCCCGCCTGCTGCCCACGACGTACGGCTTCGGCAGCCCCGCCCTCTTCGTGGGCACCACGGCGCTGCTGCTCGCCCTCGCGCTGCCCTTCCACCGGGCGGCCCCGGCGCGGGTGCGCGCCGGCTGGCCCCTGCTGGTGGCCGCCGTGACGCTGTCCCTGCAGTGGACGCCGACCCACCTGGCCTGGCACGCCTTCGCCACCCCGAACGGCAGCTCCTACCGCCAGGCCTTCGTCCTCTGCGCGCTGCTGGTGATCGCGGCCTGGCACACCCTCTCGTACGGCACCCCGGGGCCCCGCGCACTGGGCGCGGCGGGCGCGCTGTTCGCCCTGATCGCCGCCGGCGCGAGCGGCAGCGGCCTGGTGCGTTCCTTCGCCTGGCCGGTGCTGCTCCTGGCCGCGGCGGGCTCCCTCGGCGGCCTGCTGCTGCTCGGCCGCCTGGAGCGGACGGCGGCCGCCTCCGGGGACGCTCAGCCGGCCTCCGGTGACGGACAGCCGGCCTCCCACGGCACCCGGTCGGCCCCCGGCGGCGGGAAACCGTCTCCCAAGGAGCCCCGTCCGGCCGCCCCCGACGCACTCCCGTCCGCCACCGGCCCGCGCCCGCCCGCCGGCGTGCGGCCGGACGGCCGGAAACGGCGGCGCACCGTCCTCGTGGGTCTCGCCGCGGCGCTGCTCGCCGGGGTCCAGGTGGTGGAGGCCACCGCCACCTCCGCCGCGGCGACCCGGCTGCGGCTCGCCCACCTGGACGACTACGCGCCCTGGGGAGCGCGGCAGGAGCGGCAGGCGGACGCGATCGCGCGGGCCGAGGACTGGCCCCGCCACCGCACCGACCCCGGCCGGGAGCAGACCGTGGGCAACGACCCGATGCTGGTGGGCGGCCAGGGGGCCCAGTACTACAGCAGCCTCACCGCCGACGTCCTCAGCCGCATGCTCACCGCCCTGGGCGGCGGCTACACCTCCCGCGGCCGGAACGTGCAGAGCCTGGACAACGCCGTCACGGACGCGATCTTCTCCGTGGGCGCCCGCGTCCACTCCCCGCCCGACCAGCACCAGCGCTGGAACCCGCGCGACCGCAGCCCGCTGACCGTGTCCCGCCAGGACGTCCCCGCGCTGGTGACCGTACGGCCGCCCGGCACGACGGGGGACGCGCGCAAGGGCGTCACCGCCTTCGGGCCGTCGCCGTACCGCAACCAGGAGCTGGTGCTCGGCGCCGGCGTCTACACCGTGCCGCGCCTCACCGTGCGCACATCCGCCGGGAAGCAGCCGGACCGCAGCACCGACGCGGCCCGCCCCGGCCTGCGCCTCGGCGTCGCCCGCCGCACCGGCCGGGAGGGCCCCGCGCCGAAGCCGTCGGTCACCGCCCGGTGCCCGGCCGGCAGCGAGGTCCACCTGTGGGCGCCGCACTTCTCCGGCACCGCCCGGCTCGCCGACGCCCCGGCGGGCGGGACGGGGAAGGGCACCGCCCACGGCCCGACCGGGCGGTTCACGTCCGACGCGGCCAAGACCGCCGCCATGCAGCGGCTCGGCCGGGTCCCGGCCTCCGGACAGGTGCGGATCGAGCTGACCCCCACCAGGACCGGCGTCGTCCCGGACGGCGCGGTCGGCTGCCTGGACACCGCCCGGCTGCGCGCCGCCGTCGAGCACCTCGAGGCCACCGGCGCGAGCGAGGTGACCGTCTCCGACGGCACGCTGCACGCCCGGCTCCCGGCCGGCAGCACCGGCACCGCCGTCGTCGCCGCCCCCCGGATCGCCGGCTGGCGGTGCGCCACGGGCAACGGCTCCGCCGTCCCCGCCGAGCAGTACTACGGCCTGATCGCCGTCCCCCTGGACGGTTCGTCGACCAGCCTCACCTGCACGTTCCGCCCGCCGGGCCTGCGGCTGGGCGTCGCCGTCGGCGGTGCCTCGCTCCTGGCCCTGGCACTGCTGGGAGCCCTCGGCGCCGTCCGCCGCCGGAGGACCGCCGGCACCACCCGTCCCGTCCCGCCCCGCACACCCACACGTCCGCGCGAGCGCACGACCAGCGCTCTCTGACCGCGCCCCCCGGGGGAGAACCATGCTCATCTCGATCGTCGCGCCCTGCTACAACGAGGAAGACGTCGTCGAACGCTTCCACGAGGCGGTCCAGAAGGTCGCCGAGGACCTCCTGCCGCTCGGCCACGACATGGAGTTCGTGTACGTCGACGACGGCAGCCGCGACCGCACGCTGGCACTGCTCCAGCAACTGGCCGCCTCCGACGCGCGCGTGCGCTACGTCTCCTTCAGCCGCAACTTCGGCAAGGAGGCCGCCCTGCTCGCCGGCCTGCGCCACGCCTCGGGGGACTGCGTGGTCGTCATGGACGCCGATCTCCAGCACCCGCCGGAGCTGATCCGGCGCATGGTCGAGCTGCACGCCGAGGGCTACGACCAGGTGCTGGCCCGGCGCAGCAGGAACGGCGACCGGATCACCCGCACCGTCACCGCCCGCCTGTACTACCGGCTCGTCAACCGGCTCGTCGACGTGGAACTCAAGGACGGCGTGGGCGACTTCCGGCTGCTGTCGCGGCGCGTGGTGGACGCGGTGCTGGCGCTGACCGAGTACAACCGCTTCTCCAAGGGCCTGTTCGCCTGGGTGGGCTTCCCCACCACCACCTTCGAGTACGAGAACGCCGTGCGCGAGCACGGCAGCAGTTCCTGGACCCTGAAGTCCCTGCTCAACTACGGTCTCGACGGACTGCTCTCGTTCAACAACAGGCCGCTGCGCGCCGCCCTCCACCTGGGCATGTGGCTGCTGCTGTGCGCCGGGGTGTACACGGCGTGGATCGTCGGCGCCGCCCTCGTCAACGGCGTGCAGACCCCCGGCTATGTCACGATCATCACGGCCGTCACCGCGCTGGCCGGCGTACAGATGGTCATGCTCGGCGTCATAGGGGAGTACACGGGCCGGATCTACTACGAGGTGAAGGGCCGCCCGCACTTCCTGGTGAAGGAGAGCAACATCGAGCGAACGAAGGACCTCATACCCTGATGCGCAATCCGATGGCGAGGCAGATCGTCACCTTCGCCGTGGTCGGCGTTCTCAACACGGCGACGTACTACCTGCTCTATCTGCTGTTCCTCACGCGCATGCCGTATCTCCTCGCCCATGTGCTCGCCTTTCTCCTCAGCATGGTCGGCTCCTTCTTCCTGAACGCGCGTTTCACCTACCGGACCCGGCCGACCTGGCGGAAATTCCTGCTGTTCCCGCTGACGAACGCCGCCAATTTCGTGATCACCACGGCGGGTGTGTACCTGATCGTCGACGTGCTGCACGCGGGGAGCCGGTTCGCCCCGCTGCTCGCGTCCGCGGCGGCGATCCCCGTCACCTTCGTCGTCTCCCGCTGGATCATGCTGCCGAAGGCGAACCCCGCCTAGGATTGCATAAACGTGCATCCATACGTATAGTCATGCCATCAAGGAGGAGGGCTCATGGCTGTACGTGTGGCGATCGCCGGTGCCAGCGGATACGCGGGCGGAGAAGCGCTGCGTCTGCTGCTCGCGCACCCCGAGGTGGAGATCGGTGCCCTGACCGGCAACTCCAACGCCGGTCAGCGGCTCGGCGCGCTCCAGCCGCACCTGCTGCCGCTGGCGGACCGGGTGCTCGAGGAGACCACCCCCGAGGTGCTCGCCGGGCACGACGTCGTCCTCCTCGCACTGCCGCACGGGCAGTCCGCGGCCGTCGCCGAACGGCTCGGCCCCGACGTCCTCGTCATCGACATGGGCGCCGACTTCCGGCTGAAGAACCCGGCCGACTGGGAGAGGTTCTACGGCTCCCCGCACGCCGGCACCTGGCCCTACGGCCTCCCCGAACTCCCGGGCTGCCGCGCCGCGCTGGAGGGGACCAGGCGCATCGCGGTGCCCGGCTGCTATCCGACCGCCGTGACGCTGGCGCTCTTCCCGGCGTACGCCGCCGGCCTCGCCGAGCCCGAGGCGGTGATCGTCGCCGCCTCCGGCACCTCCGGCGCGGGCAAGGCGGCCAAGCCCCACCTGCTGGGCAGCGAGGTCATGGGCTCCATGTCCCCGTACGGCGTCGGCGGCGGCCACCGGCACACCCCCGAGATGATCCAGAACCTCGGCGCGGTCGCCGGGGAGCCGGTCTCCGTCTCCTTCACGCCGACCCTCGCGCCGATGCCCCGCGGCATCCTCGCCACGTGCAGCGCGAAGGCGAAGGACGGCGCGAGCGCCGAGTCCGTCCGCGCCGCCTACGAGAAGGCCTTCGCCGACGAGCCCTTCGTGCACCTGCTCCCCGAGGGCCGATGGCCCGCGACCGCCTCCGTCTACGGCTCGAACGCCGTCCAGGTGCAGGTCGCGTACGACGCCGCCGCGGGCCGCGTCGTCGCCATCAGTGCCATCGACAACCTGACCAAGGGCACCGCGGGCGGTGCCGTCCAGAGCATGAACATCGCCCTCGGTCTCGACGAGACCACCGGACTGACGACGATCGGAGTCGCGCCGTGAGTGTGACGGCAGCAAAGGGGTTCACGGCGGCGGGCATCGCCGCCGGGATCAAGGAGAACGGCAACCCCGACCTGGCCCTCGTGGTCAACACCGGCCCCCGGCGCTTCGCCGCCGGCGTCTTCACCTCCAACCGCGTCAAGGCCGCGCCGGTGCTGTGGTCCGAGCAGGTGCTGAAGAGCGGTGAGCTGACCGCCGTCGTCCTCAACTCCGGCGGCGCCAACGCCTGCACCGGCCCCAAGGGCTTCCAGGACACCCACGCCACCGCGGAGAAGGCGGCCGAGGTGCTCGGGATCGGCGCGGGCGAGGTCGCCGTCTGCTCGACCGGGCTCATCGGCGTTCTCCTCCCCATGGACAAGCTGCTCCCCGGTGTCGAGAAGGCGGCCGGGCAGCTGTCCGAGCACGGCGGCGAGAAGGCGGCCATCGCCATCAAGACCACCGACACCGTCCACAAGACCTCCGTCGTGACGAAGGACGGCTGGACCGTCGGCGGCATGGCCAAGGGCGCCGGCATGCTCGCCCCCGGACTCGCCACCATGCTCGTCGTCCTCACCACCGACGCCGACCTCGACAGCGCGACCCTGGACAAGGCCCTGCGCGCCGCCACCCGCGTCACCTTCGACCGGGTCGACTCCGACGGCTGCATGTCCACCAACGACACCGTGCTGCTGCTCGCCTCCGGCGCCTCCGGCGTCGCCCCCGAGTACGCCGAGTTCGCCGAGGCCGTCCGCACCGTCTGCGACGACCTCGGCCAGCAGCTCGTCCGGGACGCCGAGGGCGCCAGCAAGGACATCAGGATCGAGGTCGTCAACGCCGCGACCGAGGACGACGCCGTCCAGGTGGGCCGCACCATCGCCCGCAACAACCTCCTCAAGTGCGCCATCCACGGCGAGGACCCCAACTGGGGCCGCGTCCTGTCCGCGATCGGCACCACCGACGCCGCCTTCGAGCCCGACCGCCTCAACGTCGCCATCAACGGCGTCTGGGTCTGCAAGAACGGCGGCGTCGGCGAGGACCGCGAGAAGGTCGACATGCGCTACCGCGAGGTCCACATCGTCGCCGACCTCGCCGCCGGCGACGCCACGGCCACGATCTGGACCAACGACCTCACCGCCGACTACGTCCACGAGAACAGCGCGTACAGCTCATGAGCACTCCGACGCGGAAGCACACCGCGCTCCCCAAGGCACAGATCCTCATCGAGGCGCTGCCCTGGCTGACCCGGCACAACGGCAGGACCGTCGTCATCAAGTTCGGCGGCAACGCCATGGTCGACGAGGACCTGAAGGCCGCGTTCGCCCAGGACGTCGTCTTCCTGCGCCAGGCCGGCCTCAAGCCCGTCGTCGTGCACGGCGGCGGCCCCCAGATCAGCAGGGCGCTCGACAGGGCCGGCATCGTCAGCGAGTTCAAGGCCGGTCTGCGCGTCACCACCGAGGACGCCATGGACGTCGTACGGATGGTGCTGGCCGGGCAGGTGCAGCGCGAACTGGTCGGGCTGCTCAACCAGCACGGCCCGCTCGCCGTCGGCCTCACCGGCGAGGACGCCCACACCATCACCGCCACCAGGCACCGGCCGGAGATCGACGGCGAACCGGTCGACATCGGCCGGGTCGGCGAGATCACCCGGATCGACACCGGCGCCATCGAGGCCCTGCTCGCCGACGGCCGCATCCCGGTCGTCTCCTCGATCGCCCGTTCCCAGGACGACGGACATGTCTACAACGTCAATGCTGATACGGCGGCTGCGGCACTCGCTGCGGCGCTCGGCGCCGAGACTCTCATGGTCCTCACCGACGTCGAGGGCCTCTACGAGGACTGGCCGGAATCCGACGAGGTGATCAGCCGCCTCACCGCGTCCGAGCTCGAGAAACTGCTGCCCGAGCTGTCCAGCGGCATGGTGCCGAAGATGGAGGGCTGCCTGCACGCCGTGCGGGGCGGCGTCACCACCGCACGCGTCATCGACGGCCGGGTCCCGCACTCGATCCTGCTGGAGATCTTCACCGACGAGGGCATCGGCACCATGGTCGTGCCGGACGAACAGGGGGAGTCGTGAGCAACGAGGAACTGACCGCGCGGTGGCGGGGCGCGCTCATGGACAACTACGGCACGCCCCGCCTGCCCCTGGTGCGCGGCGAGGGCTCCCGGCTCTGGGACGCCGACGGCAACGAGTACCTCGACTTCGTCGGCGGCATCGCCGTCAACGCCCTCGGCCACGCCCACCCGGCGGTCGTCGACGCGGTGAGCCGGCAGATCGCCTCCCTGGGCCACGTCTCCAACCTGTTCGCCGCCGAGCCGCCCGTCGCCCTCGCCGAACGCCTGCTCCAGCACTTCGGCCGCGACGGCAGGGTCTTCTTCTGCAACTCCGGCGCCGAGGCCAACGAGGGCGCCTTCAAGATCGGCCGGCTGACCGGGCGGCCGCACATGGTCGCCACCGACGGCGGCTTCCACGGCCGCACCATGGGCGCCCTGGCGCTGACCGGCCAGCCCGGCAAGCAGCAGCCCTTCCTGCCGCTGCCCGGCGACGTCACCCACGTCCCGTACGGCGACGCGCAGGCGCTGGCCGCCGCGGTCACCGAGGAGACCGCGCTGGTGATCATCGAGCCGATCCAGGGCGAGAACGGCGTCGTCGTCCCGCCGCCGGGCTACCTCAAGGCGGCGCGGGCCATCACCGCGGCCACCGGCGCCCTGCTGGTGCTGGACGAGGTGCAGACCGGCATCGGCAGGACCGGCCACTGGTTCGCGTACCAGGCCCACGAGGGCGTCCTGCCGGACGTGGTCACCCTCGCCAAGGGCCTCGGCGGCGGGCTGCCGCTCGGCGCGACCGTCGCCTTCGGCCGGGCCGCCGGCCTGCTCAAGCCCGGCCAGCACGGCACGACCTTCGGCGGCAACCCCGTCGCCTGCGCCGCCGGACTCGCCGTCCTCGACACCGTCGCGGACGAGGGACTGCTGGACAACGTCAAGCGGCAGGGCGAGAGGATCCGCGACGGGATCGAGGCCCTCGGCCACCCGCTGGCCGCCCGCGTCCGGGGCGCCGGACTGCTCCTGGGTATCGTGCTCACGGAGCCGCTCGCGCCTCAGGTGCAACAGGCGGCTCAGGACGCCGGGATCCTCGTGAACGCGCCCGCACCCGATGTCGTACGGCTGATGCCCGCGCTGAATCTCGGCGACGACGCGGTGGACGCGTTCCTCGGGGCACTGCCCGGCGTGCTCGACCGGGCCCACGGGGCCCACGGGGACGGACGATCCGGAGAATGAGACGACGATGAGCCAGGCGCAGGAGCACGAGCAGACCGGTGGGCCTGCCGTACCGCAGACCCGCACCGCACGCCACCGCCGGATCGTGGACATCCTCAACCGGCAGGCGGTGCGCTCGCAGAGCCAGCTGGCGAAGCTGCTCGCCGACGACGGGCTGACCGTCACGCAGGCGACGCTCTCCCGGGATCTGGACGAGCTGAACGCGGTGAAGATCCGCAACACCGACGGCGACCTCATCTACGCGGTGCCCAGCGAGGGCGGTTTCCGCACCCCGCGGGCGCCGCTCGGGGAGTCGGCGAAGGAGGAGCGGATGCGGCGGCTCTCCGCGGAGCTGCTGATCTCCGCGGAGGCGTCGGCGAACCTCGTGGTCCTGCGGACCCCGCCGGGGGCGGCGCAGTTCCTCGCCTCGGCGATCGACCAGGCGGAACTGCACGACATCCTGGGCACGATCGCCGGCGACGACACGCTGCTGCTGATCAGCAGGGAGCCGACGGGCGGGCAGGCGCTGGCGGACCACCTGCTGCGGCTGGCGCAGAACGGGCACTGAGCGCACCGCGGGGCTCCGTGCCGGGGCGGATCAGAGCGTGGGGGACGGGGGCAGCGGCAGCGGCAGCCCGGGGAGGCCGTCCAGACTCGTCGCGATGTGCTCCTTCTTGGTGAAGTACGCGTCGAGCGAGGCGTCGTCCTCGCGCGCGAACCGCTTGCCGTGCAGGTCCCGGTCGTCCTCGTACGTCATGAGGGGGACGCCGAAGCCGCAGGTGTCGCGGACGAGTTCGGCGGTCACGACGATGACCGCGCGCAGTCCGTGCGGGCGGGCGTCGATGCCGGGGAAGCGGGCCAGCAGTCCGGGGAAGCGCGGGTCGTCGCGGAAGACGGGCTCCCCGCGCCCGTGCACCCGGACGATGTTCGGCGGGCCCTGGAAGGCGCACCACATGAGGGTGATCCGCCCGTTCTCCCGCAGGTGGGCGATGGTCTCGGCGTTGGAGCCGGCGAAGTCGAGGTAGGCCACGGTGTGTTCGTCGAGCACGGCGAAGGAACCCGTGAGTCCCTTGGGGGAGAGGTTGACCGTGCCGTCGGCGGCCAGCGGGGCGGTGGCGGTGAAGAAGAGGGGCTGTGCCTCGATGAAGGCGCGGAGCCGGCCGTCTATGCGGTCATAAGTCTTTCCCATGTCTAACGATTATGGGGACATGAGCGCGACGCGTCCCGGACATCCGCAAGATTGACGAATCATGCATAGTTCTGCATACTCATGCAGGCCAGTGACTGCACGGTGAGGAGCGACACGAGTGAGCAGCAACAGCGGTGACGTACGGCTCTGGGGCGGCCGTTTCGCCGACGGTCCCGCCGAGGCCCTGGCGAAACTGTCCGCGTCCGTCCACTTCGACTGGCGGCTCGCCCCCTACGACATCGCCGGCTCCCGCGCCCACGCCCGCGTGCTGCACAAGGCGGGCCTGCTCACCGAGGACGAGCTGACCCGCATGATCGACGGGCTCGACCGGCTGGAGGCGGACGTCGCCGACGGCACCTTCACCGGCACCCTCGCCGACGAGGACGTCCACACCGCCCTGGAGCGGGGACTGCTGGAGCGCCTCGGCCCGGACCTCGGCGGCAAGCTGCGCGCCGGCCGGTCCCGCAACGACCAGGTGGCCACCCTCTTCCGGATGTACCTGCGGGACCACGCCCGCATCGTCGGCGGCCTGATCGCCGACCTCCAGGACGCCCTGATCGGCCTCGCCGAGGCCCACCCGGACGTGGCGATGCCCGGCCGCACCCACCTCCAGCACGCCCAGCCGGTGCTCTTCGCCCACCACGTCCTCGCCCACGTCCAGGCGCTGTCCCGGGACGCGGAGCGGCTGCGCCAGTGGGACGAGCGCACGGCCGTCTCGCCGTACGGCTCCGGCGCCCTCGCGGGCTCCTCCCTGGGACTGGACCCGGAGGCGGTCGCCGCGGACCTCGGCTTCGAGCGCGGCAGCGCCGGCAACTCCATCGACGGCACGGCCTCCCGCGACTTCGTCGCCGAGTTCGCCTTCATCACCGCGATGATCGGCGTGAACGTCTCCCGGATCGCCGAGGAGATCATCATCTGGAACACGAAGGAGTTCTCCTTCGTCACCCTGCACGACGCCTTCTCCACCGGCTCGTCGATCATGCCGCAGAAGAAGAACCCGGACATCGCCGAGCTGGCCCGCGGCAAGTCCGGCCGCCTCATCGGCAACCTCACCGGCCTGATGGCCACCCTCAAGGCCCTCCCGCTCGCGTACAACCGCGACCTCCAGGAGGACAAGGAGCCGGTCTTCGACTCCATCGACCAGCTGGAGGTCCTGCTCCCCGCCTTCACCGGCATGATGGCCACCCTCACCGTGCACCGCGAGCGCATGGAGGAGTTGGCCCCGGCCGGCTTCTCGCTCGCCACGGACATCGCCGAGTGGCTGGTCCGGCAGGGCGTCCCCTTCCGGGTCGCGCACGAGGTGGCCGGCGAGTGCGTCAAGGTCGCCGAGGCCGAGGGCAAGGAGCTGGACGAGCTGACCGACGAGCAGTTCGCGAAGATCTCCGAGCACCTCACCCCCAAGGTCCGCTCCGTCCTCGACGTCCCCGGGGCCCTCGCCTCGCGCAACGGCCGCGGCGGTACGGCGCCCGGTGCCGTCGCCGTCCAGCTCGCCGAGGTGAAGGCGGACGTGGCCGCCCAGCACGCGTGGGCGGACGCCAGGAAGTAGCAGCCGGTGTGGCCGGAGGGCATCGCGGTTACGTTGGTCGGCAGGAGCACGAGCCCGACCGAACGGAGCACGCGATGCCCTTCGCCCGTCTCGCCGCCGCGACGACGCCCACCTGTCACATGGGCCTGGGCCTCGCCGCCGTCGGCCGCCCCGGCTACATCAATCTCGGCAGAGAGCGCGACCTCGGCGAGGACCGCGGCGTCGAGGCGCTGCGCCGGCGCACCCACGACCTCCTCGACGCCGCCTACGCGCAGGGCGTGCGCTACTTCGACGCGGCCCGCTCCTACGGGCGGGCGGAGGAGTTCCTGGCCGCCTGGCTGCGCGAGCGCCCCGACGCCGCCGACGTGGTCGTCGGCAGCAAGTGGGGCTACACCTACACCGCCGGCTGGTCCGCCGACGCCGAGCGGCACGAGGTCAAGGACCACAGCGCCGCCGCCTACGAGCGCCAGCGCGCCGAGACCGACGCCCTCCTCGGCGACCGGCTCGACCTCTACCAGATCCACTCCCTCACTCCCGACAGCCCCGCCCTCACCGACAAGGAGCTGCACGCGAAGCTCGCCGAGGCCGCCGCGCGGGGCGTCACCGTCGGCTTCTCCACCAGCGGCCCCGCCCAGGCCGACACCGTCCGCGCGGCCCTCGCCGTGACCGTCGACGGCGAGCCCCTCTTCCGCACCGTCCAGTCCACGTACAACGTGCTGGAGACCTCCGCCGGGCCCGCGCTGGCCGAGGCGCACGAGGCGGGGCTCACCGTGATCGTCAAGGAGGGCATGGCCAACGGGCGCCTCGCCGAGCCGCACGCGCCGGAGGCCCTGCGGGCCGTGGCCGAGGAGACGGCTCTCGGCTGCGACGCGGTCGCCCTCGCGCTGGTCCTGCGGCAGCCCTGGGCCGGCGTGGTCCTCTCCGGCGCCGCGACCGTGACCCAGCTCGGCTCCAACCTGCACGCCGCCGTCGCCGACCTCGACGACGACCAGGTGGCCCGCCTCGCCGGCCTCGCCGAGGAGCCGCGCGCCTACTGGGAGCGGCGCGGGCAACTGCCCTGGCACTGAAGCGGCCCCGTGCGCGACCGATGACCGACGAGAAGCGAGTGGTGAGACGCACAAGCCCACGTTGAGACATGAATGTCTCACCTGGGTTATCGTTGTCTCATGGCCGTCGATCGAGAACAGGTACTGCGCAGCGCCGCGGCCCTGCTGACCCGCAGAGCCACCGCGACCATGGACGAGGTCGCGAGGGCGGCCGGGATCAGCCGGGCCACGCTGCACCGGCACTTCGCCGGACGGGACGCCCTCGTCCGGGCACTGGAGGAACTCGGCATCGCCGAGTGCGAGGCGGCCCTGGAGGCCGCCCGCCCGGACGACGGGCCCGCGGCCGGGGCGGTACGCCGGATCGTGCGCGAGTTCGAACCCGTCGCGGGGCTGCTGGCCTTCCTCTACACGGAGAACCAGCTGTTCGAGGGTGAGCAGCAGAACGAGGGCTGGACCCGCATCGACGCCCGGCTCACCGAGCTGTTCCGCCGGGGGCAGCAGAACGGCGAGTTCCGCATCGACCTCACCCCGGCCTGGCTCACCGAGGCGCTCTACGGCCTGCTGGCCTCCGGCGCCTGGGCGGTGACCGAGGGCCGCGTGGCCCGCAACGACCTCACCCACATGATCGTCGAGCTGCTGCTCGGCGGCGCACTTCGGAGAGAGTGAACCATGACCCGCACCCTGCGGTCGGCGCAGCCGGCCGAGGCGGTGAAGCGTCCCGGCCGCTGGCTGGCGCTGTCGGTCCTCGTGCTGGCCGTCCTGCTGGTGGCCGTCGACTCGACCGTCCTCGGTCTCGCGACCCCCTACATCAGCGAGGACCTCGCCCCGTCCGGCACCCAGCTGCTGTGGATCGGCGACGTCTACTCCTTCGTCATCGCCGGTCTGCTGGTCTCCATGGGCAGCCTCGGCGACCGCATCGGACGCAAGCGGATCCTGCTCCTGGGTGCCACGGCGTTCGGCGCGATCTCCGTGCTCAACGCCTACGCGCACACGCCCGGGGTGCTGATCGTCGCCCGGGCCCTGCTCGGTGTCGCCGGCGCCACGCTGATGCCCGCCACCCTCGCCCTGATCCGCAACCTCTTCCACGACCCGCGCGAACGCAGCCTCGCCGTCGGCATCTGGGGCGCCACCGCCTCCGCCGGCATGGCGGTCGGCCCGATCGTGGGCGGATTCCTGCTGGAGCACTTCTGGTGGGGCTCGGTCTTCCTGATCAACCTGCCCGTCATGGCCGTCCTGGTCCTCGTCGGCATCAAGCTGCTCCCCGAGTCCCGCAACCCCGACCCCGGCCCGTGGGACCTGACCAGCGTCCTCCTCTCCCTGGCCGGCATGGTCGGCGTCGTCTACGCGGTCAAGGAGGCCGCCGCGCACGGCTTCGCGTGGGCCACGCTCGCGGCCGGCCTGGTGGGCGCCGCCGCGCTGTACGCCTTCGTCCGCCGCCAGCTGACGATGCCGGTCCCGCTGCTCGACATGCGGCTGTTCCGCAGCCGCGGCTTCAGCGGCGCGGTGCTGGCCGACCTGCTGACCGTCCTCGGCCTGTCCGGACTGGTCTTCTTCCTCTCCCAGTTCCTGCAGCTCGTGCAGGGCAGGCAGCCGCTCGAGGCGGGCCTCGCCGAACTGCCCGCCGCGATCGGCGCGGTGGTGGCCGGCCTGCTCGCGGGCCGCGCGGCCCGGCGTTTCTCGGTGCGTGCCGTCGTCTCCGGCGGGCTCGCCGCCGTCGGTCTCGCGCTCGGCGCGCTGACCTTCCTCGGCCAGCACACCGGCTACCCGCTGCTCGGCACGGCCCTGCTGGTGGTCGGCGTCGGCGCCGGGTTCTCGTTCACCGTCACCGCCGACGTGATCCTCTCCAGCGTGCCCGGGGAACAGGCCGGTGCCGCCTCCGCGGTCTCCGAGACGGCCTACGAACTCGGCGCCGCCCTCGGCATCGCGCTCCTCGGCTCCATCGTGACCGGCGTCTACCGGGACTTCACCGGCCCGGCCGGCACCCCGGCGGCGGCCCACGAGTCGCTCGGCGGCGCGGTGGAGGCCGCCTCCGGGATGCCCGCGCACACGGCCGGCGCCATGCTGGACGCCGCCCGCCGGTCCTTCGTGGACGGGCTGACGCTCGCCTCGGGAATCGGCTCCGCGGTGCTGCTGGCCGCCGCCGTCGCGGCCTGGTTCCTGCTGCGCGGCCAGCGTCTGGAGGACGGGGTCGAGCACCCGTAGGACGCGGGACGACGACGGGGGCGGGGCCCCCGCGCGGGGGGCCCCCCCCCCCCCGGGCGGCGGCGGTAGGGCCGGGGGCCCCCCCCGGAGCCATGCGGGGGGGAATGTGCCCGGACTACAGGCCGGGCCCGCCCCGAACCGCGGGCCAACCGGG